>DASYDA010000046.1:0-4798 GCA_036499865.1 Dongiaceae bacterium
CTGCGGTGGATACGGGCTTCGGGTTAGAAAGGCGCGCCGCCTGAGGAAGCCCGAATTCATGAGAAACATCCCGACCATGCCCACTGTGACCGCCCCCGCTCCTCGACTCTGGTCGATTCGGATCGACTTTCCGGTAAAGCCGGTGGAAGCATTGCGCGAAAGCATCGAGGCTGCGTTGGAACCCTTTGCTTCTGCCCTGTCGAGCTTCGAAACCGCTGACGGCAAAGGCTGGCGGATCGAAGCGCTTGCGGAGGAAAAGCCTCGTGCGGCGTCGATCCGAGCCGCCCTCAAGCCCTTTCCGAAAATCACCGCGGAAATCGAGCCGGTAGCGGCGCGCGATTGGGTGGCCGAGAGTCAGGCGGGCCTGCAGCCGATCGCCGTCGGGCCGTTTTTCATCCATGGCGCCCATGACCGCGACAAGCGGCCGAAGCGCAAGACCTGCCTGGAGATCGAGGCCGGCATGGCCTTCGGGACCGGGCGGCACGAAACCACCATGGGCTGTATCAAAGCGCTGTTGCGCTTGAAGAAGCAGCACGCATTCCGGCACATCCTGGATATCGGCACGGGAACCGGCATCCTTGCCTTCGTGGCTTGGCATCTTTACGGCAAGCCGGTTCTGGCAGGGGACAACGACCGCGACGCCGTGCGCGTCGCCCGCGAGAATGCCGCACTCAATGGCCTGAAGAAGGAGATCCGCGTCCTCCGTTCGGACGGCTACCGTGCGCCGGCGATCCGCGACGGCGGCCCCTATGATCTCATCACCGCCAATATCCTTGCCAATCCGCTGATCGCCCTGGCGCCCGATCTCGCCCGCCATCTCAAGCGTAACGGCCGTGCCGTTCTGTCCGGCCTGCTGAAGACCCAGGAAGGGGCTGTGCTGGCCGCGCATATGACGGTCGGATTGGAGCTCGATTTTCGTCTCCGCCTGGGCGAATGGTCGGTGCTCGTCCTGAAGCGTTCGACCAAACCCGGCCGCATCCAACGCTAGCCATGCCCGTCTTCGTGATCGCGCCCCTGTTGCTGCAAGCCGACGACCGGACACGGATCGCGATGCTGCGCCGCGACTATGATCCGCATGCCGAACTTGTCGAGCCGCATGTCACCTTGATTTCAGCATTGGACGATCGCCTGGAAGCCGAGGCGGTGCGCTGGGCCCGTTTCTCGGCGCAGAATGCCGCCACGCATACCCTGCCCATCATCCGGGCGGTGGTGGCACGGGATTACGAGAAATCCTCCTGGTACGCCTTCCTCCTTCCGAAATCGATTCCGCCCCAGCTTACAATGCTCTACCGCAATCTCCACGGCGGTCCGGTCCGGAGAACGCCGGATACATCCTTCGACGCCCATGTCACGGTGGGGCGTTTCCAGGAGCGCGTCATCGCGGAGGCGGTTGCGCGGGAACTCAATGAAGACGGCGTCAGGATCGATGCCGCGATCGAATCCCTGGCGGTATTGCGATTTGACGGCACATCGGTCTGCGCGCGAACGGTGGTTTCGTTCGGCGGCTAACCGGGTCGCCGGGAAGAATCCAAAAGGAAACGGCGGCCCCTGGTACAGGACCGCCGTTCTCGAGGAAGCTATTCTACTTGGGTATTCTAGTCGGGTACGCACACTCTTCGTAGTATGGGCGATGCGGTCGAAGCCACTCGCCCCTAGGCCCTTCTTCAGGCCGCCTTCGGTTCGATGTTGAGGTTCGCCGCGGTGGCCGCCTTGCGGGCGACTTCATGGGCAAGATCGCCGATTTCGCCACGCACGACGCCGATATCCAGCAACTGGCGGTCGGTAAGCTCGTGGAGCTGCTTCGCGGTGACACGCGCGCGGTTCCAGGTGCGGAGCGGCGCGGTCACGTCCTGTTCCATTCCAGCGAAGCTCTCCGGCAACGTGCCCTGGCTGACGCCGAGGTTGCGGACATATTCCGCGATCTCATAACGGCCGATACCGATATCGGCCAGCATGCGGTCGTCCATCGTCATCAGGGTGTCGTAAACCTTGCGCCGGTTGGTCCAGGACACAACGGGGCGGACGAAGAGGTTGACCAGCAGGCGGCTGAACTCGGCAAACAGGTTGACGTTGTTCATATCGCGCACCGCCGTCTTGGCGATGTAGCCGATCTCACCCCGCGTCAGCCCGAGATCCTGGAGCATGCGGCTATCGAGGCGCGATAATTCCCGCTCGATGGCGGCGCGCTTGAAGTGTTTGCGCACGGTGCTCGTCACCGCACGACCGAAGCGGCTGACCGCCGCAATTCCGGTTTCACGGGCAACGGTCGCCGGCACAGCCAGGTTCAACGTTGCCTTCTCATTGATTATCCGATTCATGGTTCTCACCGATCCGATTTGGTCTTTAGTCTCAAAATTGGCTAAGTCGGGCCCCTGCCGGCAACTCCCTGAGCGATCCCCCGGGAATGCCCTTGGGTCCAGACCCAAGCGACGTCAGGAATATATAAAGGCCGAGCCCTGCGCGGCAGGGGGGATGCTGCATTGCAGTAATGTGGGGCCCGCATGCCGAATGTGACAGCCATCACCGTATGCCTATCAGAAAGCTAGTGTTTTGGATTCGGGTCCTAATTATGCTGCTGATTTATCAGGTGAATTTCAGAAACCCAGCGAATGCGCCAAAAAAGCGGTTTTTGCCCAAATAGTTACGATGAATTAACGATTCAGCCCTGCGACGTACGGTCGCAGGGTTTCTGCGCTGTTCTGTTTTTGGCCAAAGGCGATTCAGGTGATCCCGGGCAAGGCCATCGTTCGACGATTTATTGTGCAACGCAGCATATCGGCTTTATCCGCGCAGGAGCAGGTGCGAAATGGCGCGCCGGTAAGAGATGCGTTAACGTTAGCCAGCATTCACCATCAGGTGCCATCCGATGAGCGTGCCGGACGACCAAATTACCGAGAATTATCAAGGCGATGCTTCGCTGTCCGGGTTGCTCCGGGCGCAACAGGCCTATGTCGACTTCGAGGGGCTCAAGGCCATGCTGCCGGGGGTCCTCGCAGCCCCGTCGGCAGAGCGCGCTGATGACTGGATGACGCTGGTGGCGGCCAAGCCCGACGCGGCGACCAAGGCGCAGTTGCGCGCATTGCGCGCGAAATGGAGCGCCACGACCCCGGAATCGGGCCTTGAATCGACGGGAGAGCGGGTCAAGGCCCTGCGCGTCGAACTCGCACGACAGAACCTCACCGGCTTCATGATCGGCCGCGGTGATGAGCATCAGGGCGAATACGTGCCGAAACGCGCCGATCGCCTGGCCTGGATCACCGGCTTCACCGGTTCGGCTGGCCTCGCCATCGTGCTGGCCGATCGCGCCGTCGTCTTCGTCGATGGCCGCTATACTTTGCAGGTCCGCGAACAGGTCGATACCAAGCTCTACGAGATCCGCCATCTGATCAACGAGCCGCCGGAGCGGTGGATCGAAGAGAATCTCGGCAAAGGCGGCCGCCTCGGCTTCGACCCCTGGCTGTTCACCGTCGATCAGGCGAAGCGCTATGCCGATGCGGCGCAAAAGGCCGGCGGCGCCCTGGTCGCCACCGAGACCAATCCCTTGGACCAGGTCTGGGACGGTCAGCCGCCGGCGCCGATCGCCCCGGTGGCGATCCAGGATATGCGCTATGCCGGACGCAGTTCCACCGATAAACGGCAAGTCCTCGGCAAGCAGCTGGCGAAGAACGGATTGGATACGGCGGTCATCACCGCGCCGGATTCGCTCTGCTGGCTTTTGAACATCCGGGGCGGCGATGTGCCGCGCACGCCTTTTGCGCTGGGTTTCGGCGTCCTGCACCAGGACGGCAAAGTCGATGTCTTCATGGATCCGCGCAAGTTCACGCCGGCGGTGCTGTCGCATCTCGGCAATGAAGTCACGGTCCAGCCGCGCGAGGCATTCGGCGGCGCGCTCGACGCGCTCGGAAAAGCCAAACGCAATGTTGGGATCGATGCCGTCACCGCCGGCGTCTGGATCCGCGACCGGCTCGCCCAGGCCGGTGCTCAGGTCAAGGTCGGCGACGATCCCTGCGCGCTGCCGAAGGCCTGCAAGAACGTGGCGGAGATCGAAGGCACCCGCACCGCACATCGGCGCGACGGCGCAGCGGTGTCGCACTTCCTCGCCTGGCTCGCCGAAGAGGCACCGAAAGGCAAGCTGACCGAAATCAGTGCCGCCGAGAAGCTCGCTTCCTTTCGTCGCCGCGACGACCTGTTCCGCGATTTCAGCTTCGACACGATTTCCGGTTCCGGCTCCAACGGCGCGGTGGTGCATTACAAGGCCACGGAGGGCACCAACCGTCCGATCGAGAAGAACTCCCTTTATCTCGTCGATTCCGGCGGCCAGTACCTGGACGGCACCACGGATATCACCCGTACCGTCGCGGTGGGCAAGCCGACCGCGGAGATGAAGGACCGGTTCACCCGGGTGCTGAAAGGCCACATCGCTCTAGGAACCGTGAAGTTCCCGAAGGGAACCACCGGCAACAGCCTCGACGTCCTCGCGCGCCGCCCGCTCTGGGAAGTGGGGCTCGATTACGATCATGGCACCGGGCACGGTGTCGGCAGCTATCTCTCCGTCCATGAGGGGCCGCAGCGGATCTCCAAGGCGCCCAACCGGATTCCGCTCGAAGTGGGGATGATCGTCTCCAACGAGCCCGGCTATTACAAGACCGGCGAATACGGAATTCGGATCGAAAACCTGGTCGTGGTGCAGCCCGTCGAAGGGCAGCCCAACATGCTGCAATTCGAGACCATCACTTTGGCGCCGATCGATACCAATCTCGTCGACCGCTCGCTGCTGACCGCGCAAGAGGTCGCCTGG
>DASYDA010000047.1:0-9289 GCA_036499865.1 Dongiaceae bacterium
GCCGCCATCCTGCTCGCCGTCGAACTGCTGCTCTTCGAATGGAAGCCCCGGAGCTTCGTGCCGGTGGCGATCGCGGCCACCGTCGCGGCGGCATGGCGGCCCTATCTCCTCGCGAGCGGCGTGCTCTTCCCGATGACCGCGAGCGCCGGATTACCGCCGACCGGGCTGCTGCTCGCCGCCGGCCTCGGCGTCGTCGCGGGCCTTGCTTCCGGCCTGCTGACCGCGATGGTCTATGGCTGCGAGGATTTCTTCCAGCGCCTGCCGATCCACTGGATGTGGTGGCCGGTCTTCGGCGGCCTCGTGGTCGGCCTCGGCGGCATGATCGACCCCCGCGCCCTCGGCGTCGGCTATGACAACATCCAGGCGCTGCTGAACGGCAATATGACCGCCGTCTCGGCGCTCTCGCTGATCGCGGTCAAGGCGATCATCTGGTCGGTGGCGCTCGGCTCGGGCACCTCCGGCGGCGTGCTGGCGCCGCTGCTCATCATGGGCGGCGCGCTCGGCGCCATCTGCGGCGACTTCTTGCCGATGGGCGATGACGGCGTCTGGGCCCTCGTCGGCATGGCGGCGATGATGGGCGGCACCATGCGCTCACCGCTGACCTCGATGATTTTCGCGCTGGAGCTCACCCACAATATCGGCGCCTTCCTGCCGCTCGCCATCGCCTGCACCATCGCGCATGCGACGACCGTGCTGCTGCTGAAACGCTCGATTCTCACCGAGAAGGTGGCGCGGCGCGGGCATCATGTGCTGCGCGAATACATCGTCGATCCGTTCGAGATCATGCGGGTCGGCGAGATCATGGCGCAGCCGGTCGACACGCTGCCGGCGAGCATGACGGTCGGCGAGGCGATCGCCTTCTTCACCGGTCCGGATGCGGCGCGGCGGCATAAGAGCTACCCGGTGGTGAACCCCGCCGGCCGCCTGGTCGCCATGGTGTCGCGGGCCGACGCCTTGCGCTGGACCGTGGCGGGCATGGAGAGCAAGAAGCCACCGCTCGGCGAAACATTGGGCGAGCAGCTATCGGGGCAGGACCTGGTGATCGGCTATGAGGACGAGTTGGTCGGGCCGCTCGCCGATCGGATGGCCGAGGGCGATGCCGGGCGCGTGCCGATCCTGCGCCGCGGCGACACCGGTGAAGGCGGCACGGTGGTGGGACTGGTGGCGCGCCGCGATCTCCTGCGCGTCCGTGCCAAGGTCGTCACCCATGAGCGCGAGCGGGAAAGACTGATCCGCCTGGGCGGCGCCGAATCCCGCTTCGGCACCGACGCCATGACATCGTGAAGAGAGGTGGCCGTCGGCGGTGACGCTTCCCGCGACGCGCCCCTACTCCACCGGCATGCCCGTGAGCCAGTCGCGGAAGGCCTGCATCGCGGGGGTCGGCTGTTTCGATTTCAACCAGGTGAGCCAATAGCTGCCGGTGGCGACACCGGTCGGGAAGGGCTGCTCGATCATGCCGGCGGCGAGATAGCGGCGGAACATGATGGGCGGGGCGAGCGCCACGCCCGCACCTTGCAGAGCGGCTTCCATCATGGTCCAGGATGAATCGAAGACAGGGCCCTTGACCGAGGGCGCCGGCACTTCCGCGGCGGCGAACCAAAGCGGCCATTCATCGGCACGGTAGGAGCGCAGCAGCGTTTCGCGCTTCAAGTCGGCGGTTGCGCGCAGCCGCTGGGCGATTTCCGAAATGCAGAGCGGCGAGAGCGGCGCTTCGAACAGCTTCTCGCTGTCGGTGCCATGCCACGCGCCGTCGCCGAAGCGGATTGCGTAGTCGAGGCCTTCGGCGGCGATATCGACACGGTTGTTGTTGGTGGAGAGGCGGAGATCGATGAAGGGATAGGCCGCCCGGAACGCATCCAAACGCGGCAGCAGCCAGCCGACCGCGAAAGTCCCGACCACACCCAAGGTGAGGACCTCGCGAACATGGCCGCCTTCGAATCGCTCCAGCAGGTCGCCGATGCGGTCGAAGGAATCGCGCAAGGCCGGCAGCAAGGCCAGGCCCTCATCCGTCATCGCGAGGCCGCGCGGCAGGCGGCGGAATAGCGCGGTACCCAATCTTTCCTCCAGCGACTTCACCTGATGGCTGACCGCCGCCTGAGTGACGCAGAGCTCGATCGCCGCCTTGGTGAAGCTGAGGTGACGGGCGGATGCCTCGAAGGCGCGCAGGGCGTTCAGCGGAAGATGGGGACGCACAGTCGGAACTCCTGATGCGGTACAGTATCGAGTACCTAAATTTTCTAGGGTCTCGCCCGAGATATGATCTTTTGAGCCTTGTCCCCGCCTCGCTTAAACCACTCGCACCGAAAAACGACGGAGGAATGCATGATCGGACGGCGCGACTTCAACAAGGGTTTTCTGGCAGCGACGGGCGTGGCGATAATCGCTTCGGCGATCCCGGCCGAGGCCGACATGGCGCAAGCGAAACCGCAGGTCTGCATGGTGATCGAGGATGTACGGAACGGCGCCGGCGTGTTTCGTGAAGGCATCAGCAGCACGCGATACAGTCCCTGCTCAAGCTTCAAGATCGCCATCGCCCTGATGGGCTTCGATTCCGGAATCTTGCAGGACCCGCATCACCCGCTGCTGGACTACAAGCCGGGCTACTACGCGCCTATGGAACAAATGAAAGAGGCGACCGATCCCACCATCTGGCTGCGGGATTCGGTCGTCTGGTATTCGCAGCAGACGACCCGGAAGCTCGGCATGGAACGCTTCCAGGCCTATGTGAACAAGTTCGATTACGGGAATCGCGATCTCTCCGGCAATCCGGGCAAGAATGACGGGCTGACCCAGGCCTGGCTGATGTCCTCGCTGGCAATCTCCCCCGACGAGCAGGTCGGCTTCATCCGCCGCCTGCTGACACGCACGCTCACTATTTCCAACCATGCCTATGACATGACCATCGCCAGCATGCCGGTCTTCTCCACGGCCGGCGGCTGGACCATCCGCGGCAAGACTGGCAGCGGAGTTTGGCAGGATTCAGGCGCGTATGCGGGGAAACAGCAGGGTTGGTTCGTCGGCTGGGCGGAGAATGACAAACGTCAGCTCGCTTTCGCCCGCTTCGAGATCACCGCGCGCGACGGGAAGCCGGGCGGCATAAAGGCGCGGGACGCGCTGCTGGCCGGTTTCGACAAGATGGTCGGGTGACGTTGTTTGACGAGTGGGATCGTTCAACCAGGTTGTCGGCTCGATTTATCGATCCTGCGAACCGCGCAATATCAACAGCGGTTGAGCGATGCCAGCCCGGCCGCCAAAGATGTCACCCACCTTGGTGATCGGAAAAGCCATCACATCGAGGGTGCTGATGATTTCGGTCGGAAGGATACCCGGATGACGGTCGAGCAAAGCGGCATCCGTCGTTACGATGAGTTGGCTCCATTGCATCAACGTACGATCGCTCTTGGCCAAGCTGTTCCAGGCTAGGTCCTGATCGCCAATTGTGGCCCAAGCCAAGGATGTCCCGGGTTCACTTAGAGCCCGCGCAACATCGACAATATCCCACTTAATATAGCCATCGTGCGGCATGTAAAATCTTATGCCATTGACCGTGAAGTATCGCGGCCCTTTGGTAAACCAGTCGCCGGCGACCGCGAGCACACGTCCGAGCTTGGGCCCGTCTTTCGCGTTATATTCGATAAGCTGTCCGCGCCGGATCGTGTCTCCGTTTTCGAGCGAGATCGCGACAAGCCGTTCGCCGGCCGAGATCATCTCCGAGGCGGAATTTTCCGGAACCGAGATCAGAGTCAGGCTGAACAACCGGAATGAAATAGCGACGAGGGCGAGGGCCGCAGCAATGTATCCGAGATGGAGAACCGCCAGGGCAAATTTCGGCTGAGCGGGAGGCGCGACGCCCGCGCTTAGAGATAAAGGGCCGACGAAGGCCTTGCGGTACACCTTTGCAGCACTCGTCAAGCCCGAAACGAACCAAAGTAACAACATCCAAAGGCAAAGACCGATATTGAGAGAGGGGCGCGCCGCGACGATCAGCAGCATTGCGCAGGCGACCGGGATGGCAGAGCCCCGCGCACGATTCGTCGACACGCCGGTCGCCAATTCACCGAGGCCAGGGCACAGAAAAGACAGAAACACCGCGAGCACCATTTGCCAACGTCGCCGTGGCGTCACGATCGCGGCTTCACTGATGTTTTGAGACATAAAGCGGCTCCCTCCAGCGCAAATCTAGCGCCACCGATGCACTTCTGCAACGCCAGGCTGTAGGCGCATTAATCGGCTCCAACGCGTGTCGCCCTCGGCAGTTCGCAAGGAGGGTTCGCCGAGCGATTTTTACGTTTGTAACGCGTTTGCTCTATAGCCATTACAGCGGAAACCTTAGAATGAGTGACCCATAGGGCGCTTTCCGCTAGGCTTTCCCTCAAGAATGTGGCCGCGATCGCAGAAAGATTGCCGGCAAAAAGCAACCGAGGAGGACCCCATGACGGACGCGGCGCAGGCTTGGCCGAAGAAGACGCGTGACATTCACAACCATCACATGAAGTCCACGGTCTGGGACGATTTCAAGTTCCGCGACGACGATGTCATCGTCGCGACTTACGCGAAATCCGGGACCACCTGGACGCAGCAGATCGTTTCGCAGCTCATCTTCAACGGCACGGAAGGTCTGGAGGTTTCCAAGCTCTCGCCCTGGGTCGAGCTGCGCATCATGCCGCCGGAAGCCATCGCCGGGCTGGAGCTGCAGACGCATCGGCGCTGCCTCAAGACCCATCTGCCGGTGGATGCGCTGGTCTTCTCGCCGCGCGCGAAATATCTCTATATCGGCCGCGACGGGCGCGACGCCATCTGGAGCATGCACAATCACCATATCAACGCCAACGCGCATTGGTATGACGCGCTGAACAACACGCCGGGTCGGGTCGGGCCGCCGATCGAGCCGCCGACGGAATCCATTCTCGATTACTACCGCCAATGGCTCGACGGCGACGGCTATCCGTTCTGGCCGTTCTGGGAGAATGTGCGCTCCTGGTGGCAGGTGCGCGGCCTACCGAACGTGAAGCTGATGCATTTCAACGATATGAAACGTGACCTCGCGGGATCGATCCGGGAGATCGCCGATTTCCTCGGGATCACCGTGGATGCCGCGACATTCCCCGAGATCGTGAAGCATTGCTGCTTCGATTACATGAAATCCCATGCCGAATGCGTGGCGCCCTTGGGCGGCACGTTGTGGGAAGGCGGCGCCAAGACCTTCATCAACAAGGGCATCAACGGGCGCTGGTGCGATACGCTGACCGCCGCGGATAACGCGGCCTACGAACAGCGCGCCGGCGCGGAACTCGGGCCGGATTGCGCGGCCTGGCTGGCCAAGGGCAAGACGGGGGCAGATGGCGTAGATGGGGTGGCGTAAATGGGATGGCCTGAATGGGGCGCGACGCCCGCATCCCGGGATGGACCGGTGGGAGGATGCGGGCATCGCGGCTTATCAGCGAGCCGGGGGAAGCTCGCTGCGCAAACCTAGTCGGCCAAGCTGTTAGGCGGCTTTCCGCCCGAGCATTTTTTCCATGCGGTCATAGCTGGCGGCGACGCCCTTGGTCATGTTGATTTCCAGCGCGCGCTTGCGCGCTTCGGGCTGGTCGTAGCGCACGGTGGTGGTGGCAACCGTCTTGCCGTCCGTTTCGGTGAGCATGGTGGTGACGGTGGCCCCGCCGGGATACCAGGCAGGCTCGAAGCGTTCGGTGGCGACCAGCTTCTCGCCGGGAACGATCTCACGGTATTCGCCGCTCAGGCCGAATTCGTTGCCGGCATCGTTGCGCCAGGCGAAGCGATATCCACCGCCGACCTGCAGATCGATCTCGCAGACCGGCATCGACCAGCCTTCCGGCCCGAGCAGCCAGCGGCGCAGCATCTCCGCCTTGGTCCAGGCGTCGAAGACCAGCGCGCGCGGCGCATCGAAGATGCGGGTCATGACGAGGTCGTGCGCGCCCGGCGCGGCGAAGTTCATGCTTTCCTGGTCGGACATCGGTTTCTCCTGATTTTTTGGAAATACGGTCATTGCTCGGAAGCGGTCTTCAGGTTCGCGAGTCCGGCTTCGAAGTCGTTGCCGATCATCGTATCCATGCTGAAGAACAGGCCCATCAGCTTCGCGACGTAAGGGCTGGGGCCGACCATCGCCCAGGTGACGGCGGTCGTGTCGCCGCTTTGCGGTTCCACGGTGAATTCGGCGATGTTGTGGCCTTCGATGGGCTTCTCGAAATCGAGCTTAATGAGGATCTTGCCGGCGCCGGTCGCGGAAGGCGGCACCGTCTCGGTGATTTCCATATGACCCTTGCCGACATTCCTGTTGCCGTCCCAGGCATAGGTGGCGCCCTTGCCGGTGGTGATGTCGCCATAGATGCGGTGCATCGCCGGATCGCGCTTCTCGTAAGGCGACCAGGCGCCCCATTGCTTGAAGTCCTGGATCAGCGCGTAGATCTTTTCCGGCGGCGCCTTGATGACGGCGCTGCGCTGGACGCGGAAGCTGTCGGGCTTGATCGCGGCATAGCCGAGCAAGGCGACGATCGCGATGACGACGATGGCGAGGACGAATTTCAGCATCGGTTTCCCTGTTCGAGAGCGGTTCGATCGGGGCTGCGTTTTGCGGCCCTTCAATGACTCGTCGAACGGGAACGAGGAGAATCGACGGCGGGAGCGAAATTTTCAGGCGACCTTAAGTCGCTGGAATTTCTCGATTTTCGGGCGAAAACCGTGGATGCCCGAACTTAGTTCGGACATGACCGAGGCGCGAGACCCTTCAAAGTCGAGATGCGCGGACTTCATCCGCGCATCTCGTGCTCATGGAGAGAACGCCCCGGATCAAGTCCGGGGATGACGACCTGCTAAGAGCGGATCGTCACTTGCCCAACTGCCGGACGTCCGCGAGCTTGCCAGTGATGGCGGCTGCCGCGGCCATGGCGGGGCTGACGAGATGGGTCCGACCGCCGCGGCCCTGTCGGCCTTCGAAATTGCGGTTGGAGGTGGAGGCGCAGCGCTCGCCGGGCTGGAGTTTGTCCGGGTTCATGGCGAGGCACATGGAGCAGCCGGGCTCGCGCCATTCAAAGCCGGCTTCGACCAGGATCTTGTCGAGGCCTTCTTCTTCCGCCTGCTGCTTCACCAGGCCCGAGCCGGGCACCACCATCGCATTCACGTTGGCGGCGACCTTCCTGCCCTGGGCGATCTTGGCGACTTCGCGCAGGTCCTCGATGCGGCCATTGGTGCAGGAGCCGATGAAGACACGGTCGATCGATACATCCACCAGCTTGGTACCGGGCTTCAGGCCCATGTAGTCCAGCGCGCGCTCGATGGAGCGGCGCTTGTCTTCGTCGGCGATGTCGGCGGGATTGGGAACGACGCCGGTGATGGGGAGCACATCCTGCGGACTGGTGCCCCAGGTGACCTGCGGCGCGATATCCGCGGTGGAAAGCTTCACTTCGGTGTCGTATTGCGCGCCGATATCGCTGGGCAGCGTCTTCCAATAGGAGACAGCCTGCTGCCAGGCGCCGGCCTTCGGCGCCATCGGGCGGCCTTTCAGATATTCGAAGGTGATCTCGTCGGGTGCCACCAGGCCGGCCCGCGCGCCGCCTTCGATCGACATGTTGCAGACGGTCATGCGGCCTTCCATGGAGAGGCCGCGGATCGCATCGCCGGCATATTCGATGACATAGCCCGTACCACCCGCCGTGCCGATCTTGCCGATGATGGCGAGCACGATGTCCTTGGCGGTGACGCCGGCGCCGAGATTGCCGTCCACCGAGATGCGCATGTTCTTCGCGGGGCGCTGGATCAGCGTCTGGGTGGCCAGCACGTGCTCGACTTCCGAGGTGCCGATGCCGAAGGCCAAGGCACCGAAGGCGCCATGGGTGGCGGTATGGCTGTCGCCGCAGACGATGGTCATGCCCGGCTGGGTGAAGCCCTGCTCCGGACCGATGATGTGGACGATGCCTTGGCGAATATCATTGATCGAGAAATAGGGGATGCCGAAATCGCGGACATTCTGCTCCAACGTCTCGACCTGGATCCGGCTCTCTTCCTCGGTGATGCCCTTGGAGCGGTCGGTGGTCGGCACGTTGTGGTCGGCGACCGCAAGCGTCGCCTTTGGGCGGTGCACCTTGCGGCCGGAATTGCGCAGCCCTTCGAAGGCCTGGGGCGAGGTCACCTCATGAACGAGGTGCCGGTCGATATAGATGAGGCAGGTGCCGTCGTCCTGACGGTGCACCAGATGGTTTTCCCAGATCTTGTCGAAGAGCGTTTTCGGCTGCGCCATTTTTCGTGTCCAAGTTCACGCGATGGATGGAGTCTTCGCCCCCTCTTCCCGACCTCGCCTGCGGCAAAGGATCGGGTGAGGGTTCGAAGAATGCCTGAGTATTAAGCGCCCACAATCTGGGTCAAGCACCCTCGTGGCAGTGCTGCCATGCCGCTGGAGCGTGGCCCGGAGTCGCTCGGGAGCTTACTCGCCCGCCGAGGTGTCTTCCGCCACGTTGGTCACGCGCTCGGCGATGCGGGCGGCCTTGCCGCGGCGGCCGCGCAGGTAATAGAGCTTCGCCCGGCGGACGTCGCCGCTGCGGATCAGCTCGACCGAGGTCAGGCGCGGCGAATAAAGCGGGAAGATGCGCTCGACGCCTTCGCCGTAGGAGATCTTCCGCACGGTGAAGGAGGAGTTGATGCCGGCATTCTTGCGGGCGATCACCACGCCTTCGAAGGCCTGCACGCGCTCGCGGTCGCCTTCGACCACCTTCACGTTCACCTTCACGGTGTCACCGGGACGGAATTCCGGCAACTTGGAGGTTTCCTTCAGCTTGGCCACCTGGGCTTCTTCGATCTTCGTCAGGGTGCTCATGTCTCGGTTCCTTTCGTCTTCATCTTTGGACGCGGGTCATGCCGCGTCTTGTTTCGTCCATAGGCTTCCCACAAATCGGGCCGCCGCGATTCCGTCGCCGCCTCGGCTTGCGCCAAGCGCCAAGCCTTGATCTTCTCGTGGTGGCCGGAGAGCAGCACCTCCGGCACCTTGCGCCCATTCCACTCCGCGGGCCGCGTATAATGGGGATATTCCAGCAATCCCCGCTCAAAACTCTCCTCCTCCAGCGTCTCCGCCGCGCCCATGACGCCGGGCAGCAGGCGGACGCAGGCATCGATCAGCGCCAAGGCCGCCGGCTCGCCGCCGGAGAGCACGATGTCGCCGAGGCTGACCTCCAGGAGGCCCCGCGCCTCGATCACCCGCTCGTCCAGGCCCTCGTAGCGGCCGCAGAGCAGAACCATGCCCGGCCCCGCCGCCAGATCCCGCACCAGCGCCTGATCCATC
>DASYDA010000048.1:0-3732 GCA_036499865.1 Dongiaceae bacterium
TTGAAGACCCGGTTCAACGCCAGCGAGATCCTGACCAGCCTGATGCTCACTTATGTGGCGCAGCTTCTGTTGATCTATCTCGTGGTCGGTCCCTGGAAGGACCCGGAAGGCTACGGCTTCCCGCAGACGAGATTGTTCGGCGACGGCGCCACCTTGCCGATCCTGGTTTCCGGGACGCGCGTCCATCTCGGCGTTCTTGTGGCGCTGCTGGCGGTGGCGGTCGGCTGGCTGGTCTATTCGAAGACTTTGCTCGGCTTCCAGCTTCGCGTGCTCGGCCAGGCGCCGCGCGCCGCCGCTTATGCCGGTTTCAGCGGCGACGGGCTCACTTGGTTCTCGCTGCTCTTGAGCGGCGGCATGGCTGGCCTCGCCGGGCTGTTCGAGGTTGCGGGACCGATCGGCCAGCTCACGCCCTCGATCTCGCCGGGCTATGGTTTCGCCGCGATCATCGTCGCCTTCCTCGGCCGCCTGCACCCCTTCGGCGTCCTGCTCGGCGGCATCGTGCTGGCGCTCTCCTATCTCGGCGGCGAAAAGGCGCAGATCCAGCTCGGCCTGCCTTCGGCGGTCACCGGAATCTATCAAGGCGTGCTGCTGTTCTTCCTGCTGGCGGCGGACCTCATGGTCACCTATCGGATCCGCGTCAAGCCCTCGGTCGTGGTGCGAGGCGGCGCATGAGCGGCACGGAGCTCTTCGTTTCGATCGCGCTTTCGGTGATCTCCGCCTCGACCCCGCTGCTTCTGGCATCGACCGGCGAACTGGTGACGGAGAAGGCCGGCGTGCTCAACCTCGGCATCGAAGGCATGATGCTGGTGGGCGCGGTCATCGGCTTTGCCGTCACCTTGGGGTCGGGCAGCGCGATACTTGGAATCGCCGCGGGCGCCATGGCGGGGGCCGCCATGGCGCTGATCTTCGCCGTGCTGACGCTGACCTTACTCGCCAATCAGGTGGCGACCGGCCTCGCACTGACCATCTTCGGCGTTGGCCTCTCGGCCCTGGTCGGTGCAGGCTATGTGGGCCAGCCTTTGCAACCGCTGCCGAAGCTGCATATCGAAGGCCTCTCCACGCTGCCGGTCCTGGGGCCGCTGCTGTTCGGCCAGGATGCCCTGGTCTACTTCTCCTTCATCGCTTTAGCGGGCGTGTCCTGGTTCCTGCGGCGCAGCCATGCCGGGCTGGTGCTGCGTGCGGTCGGCGATTCCCACGATGCGGCGCATGCCATCGGCTACAACGTGATCCGCATCCGCTATCTGGCCGCCATCTTCGGCGGCGCCATGTGCGGCATCGCCGGCTCCTATCTCTCGCTCGCCTATACACCGATGTGGGCGGAGAACATGACTTCGGGGCGCGGCTGGATCGCGCTGGCGCTGGTGGTCTTCTCCACCTGGCGGCCGTCGCGGTTGCTGCTCGGCGCCTATCTCTTCGGCGGCATCACGATCCTGCAATTGCACATCCAGGGTCTCGGCATCGCCATTCCCTCGCAATTCGTCTCGATGCTGCCCTATCTCGCGACGATCGCGGTGCTGGTGGCGATCTCCAGCGACCGCACGCGCGTTCGCCTGAACACGCCGGCCTGCCTGGGACGGCCGTTCACCGCCGCCGGATGAATCCAGCCGAGTGAATCCAAATTGACCAAAACATCACAAAGAGGAGGCTTTTATGCAGATCAAGCGTAGGACTTTCACAAAAGGGATCATTGGCGGGGGACTGGCCGGTCTGGTCGCGGCGCCGCGGCTGATCGGTTCCGCGCAAGCGGCCGATCCTTTTAAAGCGGCCTGGATCTATGTCGGTCCGGTTGGCGATTTCGGCTACAGCTATCAGCACGACCAGGGCCGGAAGGCGGTCGAGGCCGCGCTCGGCGACAAGGTGAAGACCACCTATGTGGAGAGCGTGCCCGAGGGGGCCGATTGCGAGCGGGTGCTGCACGAACTGGCCGCCGACGGCAACGGCATCATTTTCGCGACCTCCTTCGGCTTCTGGCAGGGCGCGCTGAAAGTGGCGAAGCAGTTTCCCAATGTGAAATTCGAGCATGCCACCGGCTATAAGCGCGCCGTCAATCTCGCCACCTACAACATCCGTTTCTACGAAGGTCGCTACATCCAGGGTGTCATTGCCGGCAAGATGTCGAAATCCGGTACCGTCGGCTATATCGGCTCGGTGCCGATTCCGGAAGTGATCATGGGCATGAATTCGTTCATCCAGGGCATGCGCAGCGTCAATCCCGCCGGCAAGATCAAGATGGTGATGCTCAACACCTGGTACGACCCCGGCAAGGAATCCGACGCCACCAAAGCGCTGATCGACCAGGGCGCCGATATCATCGCACAGCACACGGATTCACCGGCGCCGCTGCAGACCGCGCATGATCGCGGCGTCAAAGGCTTCGGCCAGGCCTCCGACATGATCAAGTTCGCGCCCGACACCCAGTTGACCGCCTCGGTCGATCACTGGGACGACTACTACATCGAGCATGTGAAGATGGCGATGGACGGTACCTGGAAGAGCGGGGACGTCTGGGGCGGCCTGAAATCCGGCATGCTGCACATGGCGCCTTATCTCAACATGCCGGACGACGTGAAGGCGTTGGCCCAGAAGGCGGAAGACGACATCAAGAGCGGCGCCGTGGTGATCTTCAAGGGCCCGATCAAGGCGCAGGATGGCAGCGTGAAAGTGGCCGATGGCCAGGCACTCGACGACGGCGCCATCGCCGGCATGGATTGGCTGGCGGAAGGCGTCGAGGGCAATTTGACGAAGTAAGTGAAAGAAGGCGGCCGGGAGCGCTGCAATGCGCTCCCGGCACGCTCCGGTTGCTACATTTCCGTGGAATGGGGCCGGGCGAAGGAAAGCGCCGAAGGCGTACTGCCCGGTGGATCCTTCACGATCTCCGACGAATTGGACCTGCCCAGGCTGGTGAGTTCGACCAGCGCATCGTCCACCGAAACCGAACTTGAAACGGGCGCCAGCACTGGCGGGACCGGGGCCTTGGAAAGCTCCGCCGGCGAGATACGGCTCTGGATCTCACGGGGCTGAACTTCGCGGGGCTGTTCCTCGCGGTTGGTCACCAGGACCGGTCGCGGCGTTATGGTCGGCTGCGGCTTGGTCGTTACGCGCTGTTCCGCGGGCTTCGGGGCCGCTCCCGTCAGCAATCCCCGCACGCCTTTTTCCAGCCGCACCATCGCTTCGCGCATCGGCGTCACGTTGCGGCCTTCGACCAGTTCCAGCAGGGCCATCACCATGGTGCGGAGCTGTTCGTTCTCCGAATGCGCTTTGGCGAGATCGGTTTCCCGCGCCACCAGATCCAGCTCGTGACGGGAAACTGCGTTGCGCGCCACTTCCAGCTCGATTTCCAAAGCGGCGGCTTTGGCTTTGGCGGCGTTGAGTTCGTCCAATTGGCGCGAGAGCGCGCCTTCGACGATGCGCACCAGATCGTCGAGCCGGAGCCCATATTTGCGTTGATCGGCCTCGGAATCGCCTAAGCGGTCCCGAGCGGCTTCGACGCGTGATTTCAGCAGTGCGAGATCGTCCATCATCACCTCACGGCGATTATGCTACCAGTTTCTCAAGTTTTGGTTAACGGGCCATTAATACCATGGGCCATTAATAACCGAGCGCGCAGCCGTCCTTGCGGGGGTCCGAGCCGGCGAGCAGCACGCCGCGCTGCCAATCGATGGCGATGGCCTGGCCGCCGCCCAATGGCGACGTGGCGCGCATCACCCTGTGGCCGTGGCGCGAGAGGTCCTG
>DASYDA010000049.1:0-2579 GCA_036499865.1 Dongiaceae bacterium
CACGCGGGTGACCGGAAACCTGCTGAGCAAATTCGGCATCCGCCGGCCGATCTCTCCCTATCACGATCACAATGCCGAGCAGATGCGGCCGAGATTGATCGAGCGATTGCGGAACGGCGAAACCGTTGCGCTGGTTTCCGATGCAGGAACACCGCTGATTTCGGATCCCGGCTACAAATTGGTCCGCGACGCGGCGGCGGCCGGAATCGCCGTCACCGTGCTGCCGGGCGCTTCAGCGCCGATTGCCGCACTCGTTCTTTCCGGCCTGCCGACGGACCGTTTCCTGTTTGCCGGCTTCCTGCCGTCGAAATCCGGCGCACGCCGGACCGTGCTGCAGGAATTGCGACCGGTGCCGGCGACGCTCCTGCTGTTTGAGACCGGCCCGCGCCTGGCGGAAAGCCTCACGGATTGTTTCGCCGTATTGGGCGATCGACCGGCTGCGGTGGCGCGTGAATTGACCAAGCTTCATGAAGAGGTCCGCCGCGGCACGTTGCAGAACCTGGCGGATCACTATCTCGGGGCGGGAGCGCCGAAAGGCGAGATCGTGCTGGTGATCGCGGCGCCGGTCGAGGAAGCGCCTGAGATCGATATCGATGCGGCCCTGGAAGACGCCTTGCGGCAGATGGGCGTCAAGGAAGCGGCCACCATGGTGGCGACCGCCAGCGGACGTTCACGGCGTGAGATTTATACCCGCGCGCTGGCGCTGCTCGACCGCAGAGGCGCCGATCGCGATGAATGATCGGCGATTCCCGAGCCGAACCCAGGCCCGCAAATCCCGGGGCTCAGCCGCATTCCGCCGCGGTCACGGCATGGAACGCTGGGCCGCCTGGTGGCTGCGGCTGAAAGGTTACCGGATCCTGGCCATCAATTGGCGATCGGTCGCGGGCGAGATCGATCTCATCGCCCGGCGCGGCGGATGCCTGGCCATCATCGAAGTGAAACAAAGAGCCGACCATGCAGAAGCGGCCTTTGCCTTGCGACCGGCGCAACTCCGGCGGCTTGCCCGTGCCGCGACTTTGTTCGTGGCGCAAAGGCCCGAACTGGGCGGCCTTTCCATGAGCTTCGATCTCGTCTCGTTCGGCCGGCGCGGCTGGCCCGTTCACATGAAAGACGCTTGGCGGCCGGATTCCGATTGAGGCATCATCCGCCGGGGCTGCCCTGAGTCGCGGCTGAGTCGCGGAAGAATCGCGGGCTGGTCGGGGATTGCATCATCGCGGATCGTATGGTCGTGGATCGCCTTCAAACCGCAATGATCCGTTCTCCCGCGATCCGGTCCGTGGTTTGGCTTATGCTGGCGGCGGGATTCTCCGGCTGCTCGCCGATCGGCATGGCGGTCGGCGCGGGCGCTACCGTCACCAATATGGCCATGGAAGAGCGCGGCTTCAAAAACGCCGTCACCGACAACGTCATTTGGCTCGACATCAACGGCCGGCTGCTTAATAAGAATGCCGTATTGTTCAAAAATGTGAGCCTGCAGGTGCATGAGGGGCGCGTCTTGCTGACCGGGTTCGTTCTGAAGCCCGAGGACCGGATCGAGGCGACCCGGCTCGCCTGGGAGGCGGAAGGCGTGCGGGAAGTGGTCAACGAGACGAAAGTGGGGCGCAGCCTTGACTT
This sequence comes from Dongiaceae bacterium, assembly GCA_036499865.1. Lineage (GTDB taxonomy): Bacteria > Pseudomonadota > Alphaproteobacteria > Dongiales > Dongiaceae > Dongia. The sequence continues at coordinate 1,615 of DASYDA010000049.1, forward strand.
CGGCGATTACACGGAGGATGCCTTCCTCATCCAGGAGGTCAAGGTGAAGCTGTTTCTCGACCGCGATATCAGAGCCATCAATTTCAGCGTCGATTGCATCCGCTCGACCATCTATTTGATGGGTGTCGCGCGCAGCCCGGCGGAACTGCACCGGGTCATTGACCATGCCCGCGATGTCCCCTATGTCCGCGCCGTGGTCAGTCACGTCCGTATAAAAGGCGATTCCTTGCCCCCGATCCCGCAAAACCCGCCCGTCATTCCGGAACCGCCCGTCTATTCGACCCGAATGGCCGCGACGCCACCGAGGCCGTATCCGGGACAATATTCGCCGTGGAACGCCGCGGATCACGCCACCGCCGTCAGGGCTTCGCGCCATGACTAGCGGTCCGGCGGCTGAAAACTGGGATCCGCGCAGCGTTCTCGCGGCGGTGGGCGCCGCCGAAGACCCCGCCATCGATCTGGCGGAGGCGGGGTTGGCGCTGGCGGCCCTGGATCGAGACAAGGCGAGCCCGACCCCATATCGGGAGCATCTGGCGGCGATCGCGGCCGAGATGCATGCCGCCGCTCAAAAGCTGCCTTGCGATGCGGCGGGCGATGAGGGACTGCGCGCCCGTGCGGTGACCCTGTCCCAGGTGGTGGCCGGGAGCTTCAGCTATCAAGGCGATCGCTCGAATTATGACGATCTGCAGAACGCCAATCTGATGTGGGTGATCGACCGCCGGAAGGGCCTGCCGGTGGCGCTGGCGATCCTTTATGTCCATGCAGCGCGCAGCCAGGGCTGGAGCATCGAGGGCGTCAATTTCCCGGGTCATTTCGTGTTGCGTCTGTTCCATAGCGGACGCGCGGTGATCATCGATCCTTTTGCCGGCGGCCAGCCTTGCGATACCGCGGATCTCCGCCGCAAGCTCAAGGCGGCGGCCGGGGAAAAGGCCGAATTGCAGCCGGAGCATTACGCAAGGCTGGGC
>DASYDA010000050.1:0-6503 GCA_036499865.1 Dongiaceae bacterium
TTTCTGTCCCTGCGCTTAAGCTGTTAAGCTGGTTTTTCGCCCGATTCGCCAGGTTCCGGGCTACCCGGTCCGCCTCGGATAGGGTTTACCATGCAGGGAGACGCAATGCTGGAAGCTGTCCAGGAGCCGGAAAAATTCGCCGTTTTGCGTCGGCCGCGACGCATTTGGGCGGTTTCCCCGGTCCATGGCGACATGACCCGGCTGCGTGCGCTCCACGCCTATATCGAGCCGCAATTCGATGCCGGCGACCGGCTGGTCTATCTCGGCGGCTATCTGGGCCGCGGCGCGGAAGTGGGCGGCACCATCGACGAGCTGATCGCGTTCCGGCGCCAGATCCTCGCAAGGTCCCGCATGTTCGCTTATGACATCGTCTATCTCCGGGGCCAGCAGGAGGAGATGTGGAGCAAGCTGCTGCAGCTCCAATTCGCCCCCAATCCGAAGGAAGTGCTGCCCTGGATGCTGCAGCAGGGGGTCGGCGCTTCGATCACCGCCTATGGCGGCGATCCCGCCCAGGGCATCATCGCCTGCCGAGAAGGCGCGATGGCGATCACGCGCTGGACCAACAGCTTGCGCGCGGCGATGCAGGCCAAGCCCGGCCACGCCGCGCTGATGAGCAGCACGCGCCGGGCGGCCTATACCGACGACCAGGGATTGCTTTTCGTCCATGCCGGCCTCGATCCGGAGCGACCGCTTTCCGCACAAGGCGACAGCCTCTGGTGGGGCAGCCCAGGCTTCGCCACCCTCAATCATCCCTACGGGGAGTTCCTGCGCGTGGTGCGGGGCTACGACCACGGGCATCAGGGGCCGAGCGCCAGCCCCTTCACCCTCACCATCGACGGCGGCTGCGGCTATGGCGGCAAGGCGCTGGCGGCCCTGCTCGATCTCAGGGGCGAATTGCTCAACCTTGTGGAAGCGTAGCCTCGGCCATCGGCGCTTCGCCCATCGGCACTTCGGCCACCGGCACTTCGACTGTCGGTGGCGCCTCGGCTGACGATCCGGTCGCTGTGCCGCTCTCCGCGCCGGTCTCCGCGGGGGCGAGCTGGAACAGAGCGATCGGCGCGGCGTGGCTCACCACTTCGTGCATGCCGAGCGGCATTTGCGGGATCTCGACGGGGAGACGGTCCGAAACCGCGTCGCTGATCACGATGACGGCGTCCGATTTGCCGTCATCGATCTGCTTGCCGAATTGCTCCAGCCGCTGCGCGATGTTCACCGTGTCGCCCACCAGGGTGTAGTTGATCCGGCCACGCGCGCCGATATTGCCGGCAAGGGCGAGACCGCTATGGATGCCGATCCGCAGCCGGACGGGATTGAGGCCCTTGCGGCTCCGCCGCGCATTGTCGGTCCCGAGCAGGCGCGCGATCTCCAAGGCGCAGCGCGCGGCACGCTCCGCATGGTCGGCCTGCGCCGCCGGCGCGCCCCAGAACGCCATCACGGAATCCCCGATATATTTGTCGATGGTTCCGCCTTCCGCGCCGATGACACCGCCGATGATCCCGAAATGACGATTGAGGAAGCGCGCCAGCGCCGGCGCCCGCAATCGCTGGGATATCTCCGTGAAGCCGACGATGTCGGTGAAGAAAACGGTGATCTCGCGTTCCTTCGAAGTGAAGGCCTCGGTGCTGTCCGCCTGCATCAAGGCCGGCACCAGCGTATGCGGCACATAGGTCGAAAGCCAGGAGAGGCCGGCGCGCATCCCGTTATAGGCTTCCGCCGCCATGTCGAATTCCAGCAGCCAGCTTCTCCGCATCGGCTGGGTGGTTTCGAAATCGAGCGCGCTCAAACGCCGTGCCGCATCGGCGAAATTGTGGATGGGCCTGCTGATCGAGCGGCTGAGGAAAATGGCGCCGATCACCGCCAAGGACGCAACGCCGAGCGAAACCCAGAGCGCCATGCGCAGATTCTCGAACTGGCTTTCCAATGCGTCGGCGGTGACCGAGAGGACCGCCGTCCATGGACGACTGCCCATCAGATCGACCTTCCGGAACAGATACAGTCTCTGAACCCCGTTCACCTCGGCTTGCTGCATCGAGAAATCGAGCTTCTGGCCACGGTGCAGCCTGACATCGTCGCCGCCGCCGATTTGAAAGCCATTCAGGATGGGATCGCCCAGTTCCCTCGCCTTCGGCAGCGGGTTGTCCACGGTTCCGGGAAAATCTCCCTGCGCCAGCATCGGGTGAACCAGGACCGAGCCATCGTCCAGCAGAACGAAGGCATCGCCATTGGCGCCCGTCCTTGTCAAAACATGCCGCGCGAATTCCGGCACGGAGATCAATGTCGCGATCACGCCGATGACTTCGCCGTCGCGCCGCAACGGGGCGAGCAGCGGCAGCCCGCTGATTTTGAGCCCCGGGGCGTAGATGGGTTCGCCCCAGTCCGGTTCATGCATGGCGGCGCCGGAGCGATAGGCCAGCCGGAATAACGCGTTGTCGAGCACGCTCCCGGCCGAAACCGAAAATCGTTCGCCGCCGGAATTGCGCGCCGCCGCCACGGCATAAAGATCCGAACGGATGAAAGCGACGGCGATGACCTGCGGAGATGCCGCGAGCGAGCCAAGAAGCAGATCCTCGATCCGCCGGTCATCCTGGATCGAGACCCTTCCGGAGAGAATGTAATCGGCAAGAAATCGCGAGGATTCCTCCGCCGGCCGCAATTCCGTTCGCAATGCGTCCGTGGTCGCGCTCAAGCGCGTGTCGCCGATCTCCGAGACCAGGTCCACGGTGCTGCGAAAGGCGGCGGAATAGAGGCGGGCGCCCACGATCGCGGCGGTGATCACGACAAGCCCGGCGAAAGCCAGGACCAGAACCAGCCAGATCGGCGCCCTCACTCGTCGCATTGCCGGGAATCAATCATCAATGATCGCCGTCTCCACGGGATGACCACCGATGCCGGCCACCGGTCCGTCGCCCGTTCGATGCCCCATCTTGCCATTGGGCAACAGCGACGACATCGTGCTCGCATCCTGCGTGATGATCTTGACCAACTGGCCCGCTTGCAGTGCGACGCCGGCCGACAGATGGTTGATCACGCGGAACCATTCGTCCTTGGCCTCCGGCACCTGCATTTGCGCGGTCATGGATTCGACGGTATCGCCGGGCTGGACGGTCACCACATGGATGCGGCGCGGCCGGTACTGACCGGCCTGTTCGGGCGTGATCGCCCGCAGGCTCTGGGCGGAAGCCATGAAATCGCTGTCGAGCGCATTGAAGCCCTGCGGGGTCGCGCCGAACATGAAGCGGAGCACGGTATTCGCATTCTGGCGTATCGCCACCAGGCGTACTGCGACCGCCGTATTGCCCACCATGCCCTGAGCCAGGCCGGTGGCCGCGTCCATGCCGTTGATCTGGAGCGATTGCACATTCGCGATCTTGGCATCGGGCATCCAGCCGGACGCCACGTAGCTGTCGAGCGCACCGCCGGGCGGTGACGGCGCCAGGTCGAATTGCATGATCGCATCGTCGCTCTCGCCAAGGACGGCGTCGGGTGTGTTCTTCAGCGTGAATCCCTTCGGTGCATCGAACGCGAAACGCAGCCCCGGATGGATGAAGGTTCGGCCCTCCACCACGCCCTCGCGTGGATCGGGCCCCCAGAGCAGTCCATCCATCTGCTGCAGGTAACGATCGCGGTTCAGCACGGGATTGGCAACCGGGACATTGGCCTCGGAGATTGCGCGCTGAACACGATCCGGTGTTCGCGGATGGGATTGCGTCATGCTGTAGGCGTCCGCCGCCGCTTCGTTGCCGGCCAGCTTTGCTTCGAGATGGGTATCGTTGTTGAGGCTGTCGAGGAAGCTCGACATCGCCTGGGGATCGTAGCTGGCCCGCGCCAGGTAGCGGACGCCCAGCGAATCCGCTTCGAATTCCTGGTCTTGCGAATACTGCCCGAGATAGACGGCGCCGCCTTGCTGCGCCAACCCGGTCGCCAATTGTCCACCGGTGTCGCCGCCGAGCACCGTGCCCGCCAGAACGCCGAGCGTACCCAGAACGCTCACCATCTGCTGCTGTCCCATGCGTTCGGCGGTGTGCCGGGCGTTGATATGCCCGATCTCATGACCGAGGACGCCCGCGATCTCGGCCTCGTTGTTGCCGAGCGCGAGCAGGCCTCGCGTGATGTAGACATAGCCCCCAGGCAGAGCGAAGGCATTGATGTCTTCGGTGTTCAGGACCGTAAAGGTGTACTGGACATCGGTCCGCTCGGCCTTGGTCGCCACCGACTGGCCGAGCTGATTGATATAGGCGGTAAGAGCGGGTTTCTCGCTGTACTGGCCGCCGAATTCCGCCAGGATCTTCGGATGTTCCTCGGCCCCGAGGCTGGCTTCCTGTTTTTCCGAAACCGGGCTGAGGAATTGGCGTCCCGTGGCCGGGCTGGTTTCATAGCTGCAGCCGGCCAGCGTCGTCGCGGCGGCGGCCAGGAAGGTGGTGGCCAGAAGGACGGTGGGGCTGAAGATGCGCCTGGTCATTTTCAGTCTCTCCGCGGGTTAAAAGTCCCAATCTGCCTTTAATTCAATTCTCCAGGGCTTCGATCTGTTCCGGATAGGTCGCCTCAATTCTGGGCCCATCAAATGATTCTATCCAACCGCGGCAGCGAATCCTTTTGCCGGCGAGACCGGCGACATCGATCGTCGCCGCTTCGGCCGCGGCGAGGGCCGGCTTGTTCAGCACCAGGGTCAGGTCGGTGGCATGATCGGGGCCGAAATTGAGATAACCCATCCCCTTGGCGATGGCGCTTTCCACGACCTTTCCCTCCACGAGTTGGAAACTGCCCGACAATGTCTCGAGGGCGGCATCCGTCCCGGAACGCACCACGAAGGCGGAATGACGCCAGATCCCCGATTTCTGTGCCCGGGCATCGGCCTCGATCGCCATCAATTTACGCAACCCGTATCGGTTGCGGCTGTCGCCATGCACCCGGGCCAGCCCTTCCTTAACCAATTCCGCTTGCAGCCAGAGGCCATCGGCCGTGAAGGCATGGGCGAGCCGGCGGCCATAACGGTCCCGCCGGATGGCGTCATAGCGCAGGGTGATCGGCTGATTCCCGATGGCGGCAGCCAAGGCCGCGCGGCCGGCGGAGGCCAGTTCGGCGAAGCCATTCTTCTCCAAAGCCGGCGCCTCGATGGCGAGGAGATGCATCTCCTCGCCGCCATCGAGATGCAACCCGTTCCCGTCGATGACATCCGTTACCCTACGGGTTTCGGGCGCCGAGAGCTCGCTTGCACCGGTGGATTGCGCCAGGGCCGCCGGTTTCAAGAGAATGCTGCCGGCAATGGCACCGGCGGCGCTGCCGACAAAGCGGTTGAGCAAAGCTCGCCTGGACGTGTAAGAAGAGTTCATCCACCTCATGTCCTCAATCATCAAGAATCGGCAATCATCGGGAATCGCGGGATGGCGAGCAGAGACCTTTACCCTGAAATCGAGCCCTATGACACGGGCATGCTGTCTTTGGACGGCGTTCATCAGATGTATTACGAGCAATCCGGAAATCGGGCCGGAGTGCCGGTGGTATTCCTCCATGGCGGGCCCGGCGCCGGAGCCAATGCCACCCATCGCCGGTTTTTCGATCCCAAGCACTATCGCATCGTGGTGTTCGATCAACGCGGTTCGGGACGATCCCGCCCCTTGGGAGAGATCCGCGACAACACGACTCCGCTCCTCGTCGCCGATATTGAGCGGCTGCGGCAACATCTCGGCATCGATGCCTGGTTCGTGTTCGGCGGCTCCTGGGGCTCGACCCTCGCCTTGGCCTATGCGGAATTCCATCCTGAAAAGGTGCGCGGCCTGGCGCTCCGTGGCATCTTCCTCTGCCGGAAATCGGAGATCGACTGGTTCCTCTATGGGTTGAAGGAGCTGGCGCCGGAAGCCTGGCGGGCCTTCTCGAGCTTCATCCCCGAAGCGGAACGAAGCGATCTGTTGACCGCCTATCACAGCCGCTTGATGGATCCCGATCCCGCCGTCCATATGCCGGCGGCGCGGGCCTGGAGCGTCTATGAAGGATCGTGCTCCACCTTGTTGCCCAGCCCGGAGACCGTCCGCGCTTTTTCGGCTGACGTACTAGCTCTGGGGCTTGCACGGATGGAAGCCCACTACTTCATGAATGACATCTTCCTTCCGGAAAACTATCTCCTCGCCAATGTGGACAGGATCCGGAAGCTTCCCACGGTGATCGTGCAGGGCCGCTATGATCTGGTTTGCCCGATCCGCACCGCCGATGAACTGCATCGCGCCTGGCCGGAAGCGACCTATCAGGTGGTTCCGGATGCCGGTCATTCAGCGATGGAACCGGGCATCCGCGCCGCTTTGGTCTCCGCCATGGATCGGTTCAAGGAGCTCGGCTGAATCTTCTGGCTAAATCTCTGCTGTCAAAGGCTTTACCGCGTTTCGTGAGGAACCCTCCCCTGCTCACAGAGTTGTCACCGGCGAGTGTGCTGGTCAACCTCATGTGATGCGGGAGGGCTCTTGAAAATCCGCGGGAAAAAGAGAAATCTCGTCACTCGACGGCACCATGCC
>DASYDA010000051.1:0-4048 GCA_036499865.1 Dongiaceae bacterium
CGGCCGCGCGACCCTCTATCAGATCACCGGCGATGCCGATTCGGCGATCCGGGACTATGCCCAGGCGGTCGCCCTGGAGCCCGGCGAGCCCTATACGCCGCTGCTGCTCAACATCGCCAAGGCCCGGGCCGGCAAGCTCGATGAAGCCAAGGCTGGGTTCGCCAACCTGGCCGACAGCGACCGGTATGACGAGTGGCCGCATGCCCTGGCGCAATTCTTCGCCGGCGAGATCGACATCGCCGCCCTGGACAAGCTCGCCAACGGCGCCGGCAGCGATTACCAGCGCAAGGCCCGGGCCTTCGATCTCGACTTCTATGTGGGCCAGGCGGTGTTGCTGAAGGGCGATACGCAGGAAGCCAAGCGGCGCTTCGCCGCCGTAATCGCGACCGGCGACCGGCAATACCTGGAATACAATCTCGCCGCCGCGGATCTGGCAAAACTGGGCGGCGCCCCGATCGCGCAGCAGTAGTCGGCGGTCACATTCACACCGGCTTATCGGATCCCGGCGAATTGCGGAGATAAAAAGGCCCAGGCGTTGCCGCCTGGGCCTCGGTCTCCACTCTTGGCTTTCGGCCGGCTTACTTCAGCAGGTTGTTCCAGATCTTGCTGTAGATCTCCGCCACTTCCTGCGAGCAGGCCGGTACGAAATAGGGCTTGAACCCGGCGGGCGGCGCGATTTCCGGAGCGCCCTTCATGTCGTCCGGCATGTATTGCTGGCTGTTGGCGATGCCGTTGTCATACCGCGCGAAGGCGGAAAGGCCGGCCGCGTTCTGCGGGTCCATGATGAAGTTTTCGAACTTCTTGGCGTTTTCCATGTTCGGCGCGTCCTTGACGACGGCGACATTGTCCATCCAGCTCGCGATGCCTTCCTTGGGATAGACGTATTTGACGGCCGGCACCTGCATGCGTGCCCGCATCGAATAGCCGTTCCAGTTCATGCTGACGGCGACATCCTTGCCGGTCAGCTTTTCCAGCGTGCCATAATCCATGGTGCGCCAGAAGGGTTTCGCCGCGATCAGCGTGTCGTTGATCTTCTGCAGATCTTCTTTCTTATCGGAGCAGACCGGGAGGCCGAGATAGAAGCTGACGGCGTTCATCACGTCGCCCATTTCCGGGACCACGTTGATCTTGCCCTTCAGTTCATCCGGCGGATTGAACAGCAGCGCCCAGCTGTCGGCCGGGCCCTTGTAGAGATCGGTGTTGACCGAAATGCCGGTGGTGCCCCACTGCCAGGGAACCGTGTAATGCCGGCCGTCATCCCAATAGACATGGACGAATTCCGGCCGCATGTTTTTGAAATTCTCCATCTGGTCGGGCTCGGTCGGGGCGAGCAATCCGTCCTTCACCATGGAGGGGATCACATAGCTTGATGGCACGACGATGTCGTAGCCGGAACCGCCCGCCTTGATCTTCGCGATCATCTGGTCGTTGCTGTCGTAGGAATCGAGCGTGACCTTGACGTTGTAGGCCTGCTCGAATTTCTTGATCACATCCGGATTGGTGTAATCGCCCCAATTGAAGATATGCAACTCGCCATCGGCCAAGGCGTCGCCGGCGGCGAAGGCCAATCCGAGGCCGACGACCGCAGCCGTAACTATCCGTTTCATTTGTTACCCTCCTGTTTCGAGTTTCTGTGTCTGGTTCAGATTCCGCATCCACACCCGGTCGAGCTCAGCGCTTTTTCCGCGTCAGCAAGAAGAACAAAGTCGCGAACAGCGTCGAAGCACCGAGAAACATCGTCGCCATCGCATTCAGCTCTGGCGTGATGCCGCGTTTCACCTGGCCGATCACATAAAGCGGCAAGGTTTCCTCCCCCGGGCCTGAGACTAGAACCGTGATGACGACGTCGTCCAGGGAGATCAGGAAAGCGAGCATCGCGCCGCCAAGGATTCCCGGCACGAGCAACGGCAAGGTCACATGGTGGAAAGCCTTCCAGGGCGTGGCATAGAGATCCGCCGCCGCGGTCTCGTATACCCGATCCATGTCCTCGAGCCGGGCGCGGATCGGCAGATAGGCAAAGGGAATGCAGAACACGGTATGGGCCGTGATCAGGTATCCCAGCCCGTAGATGCCGGTCAGCTGCTTGATCAGCGCGAAGAACACGACCGTCGCGATTCCGGTCACGATTTCCGGCACCATGAGCGGCTGGTTGATGATCGCATAGATGAGGGTGAGGCCGCGATAGCTCGGCACCCGCGTGGTCGCCAGCGCCGCCATGGTGGCGAATACGGTCGCGATCGCCGCCGCCGAGACGGCGACCCTCAGCGACAGCAACGCCGCGTCGCGGATCTGGTCGTTGTGGATGGCGGTGGCATACCAGTTCCACGAAAATCCGGTCCAGATCGTCACCGACGGATTTGCATTGAAGGAATAGGCGATCAGGACCACGATCGGCGCGTAGAGACCGACGACGCAGACCCAGGCCATGGTCGCGAAGCCGGGAAGCCGTTTCACGTCAAAGCCCGGCGCCTGTCCGCCGCCAGGCCGCACGGCCTGGGTTTCGCGGATGGAGACCGGGCCGACGGCCGTCGCCTCGCTCATCGTACACGGCTCCGTTGCGTTCTGGTGGCGTAGACCATGAGCACGATCATGACGACGCTCATCAGTCCGAGCGACAGCGCCGACCCTTGCGGCCAGTTGCGCGCGGTCCCGAATTGCTGGGCGATCAGATTGCCCAGCATCATGCGGTTTCCGCCACCCAGCATCTGCGCGATGATGTAGTCCCCGATCGCCGGGATGAAAACCAGCGTGCATCCGGCGACGATTCCCGGCTTCACCAGCGGCACGATCACATGCCAGAGCACGCGGAAGCGGTTGGCGTAAAGATCGTATCCGGCTTCCACCAGCCGGAAATCGAGCTTCTCGATGCTGGCATAAAGCGGCATCACCATCAGCGGCAGATAGGCATAGATCAATCCATAGGCGACCGCGTAATTCGTGTAGATGATCGGCAAGGGGTGATCGATGAGCCCGATGCTGATCAGCGCGTGGTTGAGATAACCCTGGTCGCGGATGATCATCATGATCGCATAGATGCGAATCAGCAGGTTGCTCCAGAACGGGATCGTGATCAGGAAGAGCCAGACATTGCGATTGCGCGGGGAGCGCGTGGCGATGAAATAGGCGGTCGGAAAGCCGACGATCAGCGCCAGCAGCGTCGTCAAAAACGCCATTTCCACCGAGCGGAGATAGATCGAGTAATAGGCGTAGTTCGGCGTCAACGCATCGGAGAACAGGTCTTGCTGGAACAGCAGGTTGACCCAGGCATCGGGTCGGAATTGCCAGATGACGCCCGCATAATCCGCCGGCTTTACCCAGGAATAGGCGAACACGATCAACAGGGGCATCAGGCCGCAAATGCCGATGACCGCGATGGCGGGGGAAACCAAGAGCCAGCGCTTGTTACGCGCACGCCGCTCGACCAACTGCTCGACAGCGCGTGCCGCGGATTGCGGCGAGACGACGGACTCGGCCGCATCAATCGCCATTGTCAGTCCTTCAGAACCTGCATGGCTTCCGGCGCGACCCGCAGCCCTACAGGATCGCCAGCGTGCAGCACCTCCTGATGGCCGCGCCGGTTCTGGACACGCACGGTGACTTCGCCTCCGGAATCCAGGCCGACCATGAAATGCGTGTCGGTGCCGAAATAGACGATGTTCTGGACCGTGCCGGACATGTGGCATTCGGTGCCTGGTTTCACCATGTCGATGCGCTCGGGCCGTATCGCCAGGGTCACCGTGCCGCCGACCGGCACGTCATGGCCGAGATCACGCGCGACCGCCATGCCGGACGGGAAACGGATCTGGCCTTGCTCGCCGATCCGCTGCAGAACCTCGACCTCGATGAAATTGGTCTCGCCGATGAAGTCGGCGACGAAGCGCTCGGTCGGATGCTCATAGATCTCGGCGGCCGTGCCGATCTGCAGGATACGCCCGTGTGACATCACCGCGATGCGGTCGGACATCGTCAACGCTTCTTCCTGATCATGCGTCACGAAGATGAAGGTGATGCCGGTCTCGAGCTGCAAACGCTTCAGCTCGATCTGCAT
>DASYDA010000052.1:0-4972 GCA_036499865.1 Dongiaceae bacterium
GCCTGTTCGACAAGGCGATCGGCGTCATGAACGAGCGGCTCGCGGCGATGGGGAACCCGCCGGTCGAGGAAAGCCGCAGCGCCCATGAAAATGCCGCGCTCGCGGAGGCGATCCGCCGCGCCGATGCCAAGGGCGCGGAAACCATCCTGGTGCTCGGCGCTTCCGCGATCGCCGACCGGCACGATGTGATACCCGCTGCGATCGAGGCGGCCGGCGGGACGGTCCACCGTTTCGGCATGCCGGTCGATCCTGGCAACCTCCTGGTGCTTGGCGCGTTTCATCAGAAGGCGGTCATTGGGCTTCCCGGTTGTGCCCGCTCCCCGAAAGTGAATGGGTTCGATTGGGTGTTGTGGCGCATTTTCGCAGATCTTCCGGTGGGGCGTGATGATATCGCCGCCATGGGTGTCGGCGGCTTGCTGGCGGATATTCCCAGCCGGCCGCAGCCGCGGGAGCGCCGCGTTCCCGAAACTGGAACCGGCGCCACCCGGCAGATCGCCGCCATCATTCTCGCGGCGGGAACATCCAGCCGCATGGGGCGCAACAAGCTGCTGCTGGAATTCGCCGGCCAGCCGATCCTCTGCCATGCCGTGGACCAGGCGCTCGCCGCGGGCATCCAGGATATCGTGGTGGTCGGTGGACATCAGGCCGCCAGGATCCGCGAAGCGCTGGGCGATCGGTTGGCGGCTTCCTCCATCCGCATGGTAGAGGCGCGGGAGCACAAGCTCGGCATGAGCGCTTCGCTGAAAACCGGCATCCGCGCCTTGGCGCCGAAGACCGAAGCCGCGTTGGTGCTGCTGGGGGACATGCCCCAGGTATCGGCGGCGCTCATCAAGCGCCTGCTTTCCGCCTACAATCCGGTCGAAGGCCGCACCATCGTGGTGCCGACCATGAACGGCAAGCGCGGTAATCCGGTGCTGTTCGACCGGAAATTCTTTCCGGAAATATTGGAATTGGCCGGTGATGTCGGCGCCCGGCATCTGATCGGCCAGCATGATGATGAGGTTGCCGAAGTGCCGGTCGATGACGCCGCGGTGTTCGCCGATGTCGATACGCCGGAAGCCTATGAGCGCCTGCTGAATCCGGTGGCTTCATGACCGCGGCGCTCTACCACGATGAGATGGTGGCACGGGCGCGACGCGCCTTCGGGCGCGGCCGGCTGCCGGCACCGGCCGCGAGCATCACCCTCGACAATCCATTGTGCGGCGACCGGGTGACGCTCGACCTCGCGATATCCGGTGACAAGGTCGTTGCGGTCGGCCATGAGGTCAGAGGCTGCCTGCTCTGCGAAGCCTCCGCCGCGACGATCGCGGAATTTGCCGCGGGACGACAACCGGCGGAGCTTCGTGACATGAGCGCGGCCGTACAGGCTTTGCTCAAGGAGGGCACGTCGCCACCCGAGCCGTTTGCCGGCCTGGAAGTATTCTCCCCCGTCCACGGTTCGAAGAGCCGCCGGGACTGCGTGTTGCTGCCTTTCGAAGCCTTGACCCAGGCGCTTGCCGCCGCATTCCCGCACCTCTCCGCATCCGTTCGCGCGGCGCAATCGTGAGTGAAGGGGTTTATCGCCGTCTCTTTTCGGCCGGCAGCGAGATCTTCCGCGAAGGCGATGTCGGGGATTTCGCCTTCATCATCGAGCGCGGAGAGATCGAGATTTCGGTGGGAAGCGACGAGACCAAGGAGGTGCTTGCCGTTCTCGCCGCCGGCGAGCTGTTCGGCGAGCTCGCTGCCCTGGACGGCCATGCGCGCTCCGCCAACGCTTTGGCCTTGACCGATACGGCGCTGATCCTGATCAGCCAGGACCAGATCCGGCATCGCGTCAATTCCGGCGACGAAATCCTCGCCTTGCTGTTGCGTTCGGTCCTGCGCTCCTATCGCGGCGACCGGCGCAATATCACCGGATGGGAAGCCGTCCTGGATCCAGCGGAGCCCGCCGTCACGCATGGGAGTGACCGGCATCGCAGCGCCGTCGCGAAACTGACGCTGGAAAACGAATTGAAAGCCGCGCTGGCCGGCGAGGAATTCGAGGTCTATTTCCAGCCGCTGGTGCATTTGAAAGACCGCTCCCTCGCCGGTTTCGAGGCGCTGATCCGCTGGAACAGCCCCTTTCGCGGCGTGGTCAGCCCGGATCAGTTCATCAAGCTCGCGGAAGAAGCGGGATTGATCGTGGCGATCGGCCGCTTCGTCATCGGTTCGGCGGTTCCGCATCTGGCGGAATTCCAGAAGGCCCTGATCGCGGCGGGACGCCCCAATCCCGCGCTTTTCATCGCCATTAATGTGACCAAGCACTATCTGCAGGACGCGGCATTCCTCGACGACCTTGCCGCCGTTGCCCGCGCTTACGGTCTCGCACCCGGCCAGATCAAGATCGAGATCACCGAAAGCGTGCTGATCGACGACCACGAGGGCGCGATCGCCTGGATCGGTCGCAGCAAGCAGCTCGGTTTCCGCGTTTCCATCGACGACTTCGGAACGGGCTATTCCAGTCTCGGCTACCTGCACCGCCTGCCCGTCGACGAGCTGAAGATCGACAAGAGCTTCGTCGCCGCCATGCTGAACGACCCGCGCAGCATGGCGGTGGTCCGCGCCATCGTCGGCCTGGCGCAAGGCCTTGAGCTTGCGGTGGTCGCGGAGGGCGTCGAGACGCTGGAGCAGGCGGAAGCGCTTCGCCAGCTCGGCTGCGGCTACGGCCAGGGCTATTGCTTCTCCAGGCCGTTGGAAGCGGAACAGGTGATGCGCGACATCGTGGGCGCGGAACCCGCCGCGTTCGAACGCATTGCGGCCGGATCCGGAACTAGCTAGCCGGACGCCGGCAACCGATCCAGAAATTCCATCGCCGTCCGGGCCAAGCCGTGCTCGATGAGGTCGCTGTGGCCGGCCTCGGGCAGAAAGTGTCCGTATTTCGGCTGGTTGGCGGCTTCGAACAGCATCCGACCGAATTGAACGCGCGTGATGCGGTCGCGTTCGCCATGGACGATCAGCAACGGGATGCGCACTTTCGCGATCTTCGAGAATGAATCGAATTTGTCCTTCACCAGGAAATTGAAGGCGAACAGCGGATAGCGGACCCGCGCCGAGCGCAGGACCGAAGCCAGCGGTGCTTCGAGGATCAGAGCGAGCGCATTCCGCTCGGTCGCCATCTGGATCGCCACCGCGGTGCCGAGCGATTCCCCGAACAGAATCATCTGCGTGGGTCGTACCCGATGCGCGACGAGGAAATCGAGATTCGCCCTGGCATCGGCGTAAAGGCCCGCCTCGCTGGGGATGCCGGGATTGCCGCCATAACCGCGATACCCGACCAGCAACACGCCATAGCCGGCCTCGAGGTAACTGCGAATCCGATCCGCGCGTCCGCCACGATGACCCGCATTGCCGTGGAAGTAGACAATCACCCGGCCGTCGGGCCGCATCGCCGGCGCCCACCACGAGGTCAGCATCAGCCCGTCGGGCGTGGAGATCGTGATCTCCGCCATCTGCTCCCCGAGACCCGCGGCTTTGAGATCCGCCTTCTCGATCGAGGGGTTGAATACGATCCGGCGTTGCATCAAGACCAAAGCCAGCAACAACGCGCCGTACAAGATTGCCGCCGCGAGCGCGATTCCCCCAACTGCGTATTCGATCACTCTTCGCCGTTTCCCCGTCGCTCCCCGCGACTGCTGCTCCACGGAGTGGAACTCCGGATGGTATTTTTTACGACAAATGACGCAATGATCCTACGGCATCGATCATTCCAGTGCAGCCCGAACATCCTACTATAAATGGACGTCAAATTCCCTTTTATGTCCCACCTATTGGGGTCTCCAACTTTATAGGTATGGCCAGGCAAAAGGGATACCGAGGTATATCGAGCGTTATGATGCCTTGTCCTTAATAGAACTCGGCTCCGCCCTCTTGCTTTTCAGAGGTTCTATGCTCATGCTGGTATCTGGCAAATCCAGCATTAGGCGATTGACTTGCAACGCGCCAATGATCGAAGCGCCATAAATAAAGCGACAGGGAATAGAGTGGGCAACATGAATGATCAAAACCAGCCCGGCAGTGAGCTTAGGGGACGTATCAAGTGGTTCAATCCTGAGAAAGGCTTCGGATTCGTATCGCCGGCAGACGGAGCGCCGGATGTGTTTCTACACATCTCAGCGTTGAAAGAGGCGGGACTTCAGGATGCACCGGAAGGGTCGACCATCCATTGCGAGGTCGGTCAAGGGCGCAAGGGAATCCAGGTGCTTCGCGTGATCACCTTGGACACCAGCACGGCCGCACCGAAAACGCCGAGCCGCCGCCCGTTCGGCGGCAGCGGAGGTGCACCGCGTCGGGATCACGGTGGCCCGCGCCACTCGCATCACGACGACCATTGATTCGAAGACGCGGGGAGCGCAACAGCACAGGTTGCGCTCCCCGTCACTTATCTCACCGGGATCGCGGACGTCGCCGCCATAGGTGCTTTCGCCGCTAGTGCCCGCTCGGGCGCTATTGAGCGCATCTTGGCTGCACAATAGAATTCTGTATGGATTTCGATTCCCGCGACTACCGGAATGCCCTCGGCAATTTCGCAACAGGTGTAACCATCGTGACGGCGAAGAGCCGTTCCGGCGAACCCCTGGGCATCACCGCCAATTCCTTCAACTCCGTTTCCCTGGATCCCCCCTTGGTCCTGTTCAGCCTGGACCGCAAGGCCTACAGCCTGCGTTCCTTCGAGGAGGCCGGCAATTTCGCGATCAATGTCCTGCGCGACGACCAGCAGGAGATATCCCGGCTCTTCGCACGGGCCATGACCGACAAATGGCAGGGATTGGAGTTCGACACCTGGGTCAGCGGCGCGCCGGTCCTGAAACACGCACTGGCCGTGTTCGACTGCAGGACGCATGCGGTGCATGACGGCGGCGACCACCTGATTTTCATCGGCCGTGTGCTGCGCTTCGCACACGATCCTGATGGGCGGCCTTTGCTCTATTTCCGCGGCAATTACGGCCAGGTTCAC
>DASYDA010000053.1:0-1520 GCA_036499865.1 Dongiaceae bacterium
TATGCCGAAGCCACGCCGGATGTCATCGACGCCATCCTGGAGGGCGCCGCCACCTTCTGCGAAGAAGAGCTTCAGCCGCTCAACCATCCGGGCGACGAAGAGGGCTGCCATTTCGAGAACGGCACAGTCACCACGCCGAAAGGCTTCAAGGAAGCCTATGCGAAATTCGTCGAAGGCGGCTGGCCGAGCCTGCCCTGCGATCCGAAATATGGCGGCCAGGGTCTGCCGAAGCTGATCAATTTCGCGGTCGAGGAGATGATCTGCTCGGCCAATCTCTCCTTCGGCATGTATCCCGGCCTCTCCAACGGCAACTACAACGCGCTCTATGCCCATGGCTCGGAAGAGCAGAAGGCGCTCTATCTGCCGAAGCTCGCCGCCGGCACCTGGACCGGCACCATGTGCCTCACCGAACCGCAATGCGGCACCGATCTCGGCTTGGCGAAAACCCATGCGACCGCCAATCCCGACGGCTCCTGGAATCTGACCGGCACCAAGATTTTCATCTCGGCGGGCGAGCATGACCTCGCCGAGAACATCATCCACCTGGTGCTGGCGCGTTTGCCCGATGCCCCGGCCGGCATCCGCGGCATCTCGCTCTTCGTCTGCCCGAAATACCTGCCCGATGCCCAGGGCAAGCCGGGCGAGCGCAACAAGATCGCCTGCGGCTCCATCGAGAAGAAAATGGGGATCAAGGCCTCTTCGACCTGCGTCATGAATCTGGACGGCGCCAAGGCCTGGCTGGTCGGCCGCCCGCATAAGGGCATGTCCGCCATGTTCACCATGATGAACACCGCGCGGCTCGCGGTCGGCATGCAGGGCCTCGGTATCGGTGAAGCGGCTTATCAAGGCGCCGTCACCTATGCGAAAGACCGGCTGCAGATGCGCTCGCTCTCCGGCGTGAAGGCGCCGGACAAGCCCGCCGATCCCATCATCGTGCATCCCGACATCCGCCGCATGCTGATGAAGGTCAAATGCCTGAACGAGGCTGGCCGCGCGCTCAGTTATTGGATGGGCATGGAGCTCGACATTGCCACCCATCATCCCGATCCGGAGCGCCGCCAGTCCGCCGACGATCTGGTGGCGCTGCTGACGCCGGTGGTGAAGAGCTTCCTCACCGATCACGGCTTCGACGCCGCCAATGCCGGCGTGCAGGTATTCGGCGGTCACGGCTATATCCGCGAATGGGGCATGGAGCAGCTCGTTCGCGATGCCCGCATCACCCAGATCTATGAAGGCACCAACGGCATCCAGGCATTGGATCTCGTGGGCCGGAAGCTCGGGACCGGCGTCGGCCGCCTCGCGCGCCGCTTCTTCCATCCGGTCAGCGAGTTCATCGAGACCGCGAGCGAAAAGCCGGAGATGGCGGAGTTCGTCCTGCCGCTCGCGAAGGCCTTCGCAAAACTGCAGCAGGCGACCGCCTGGCTGGCGCAAGCCGGCCTCGCCGACCCCGAGGAAGCCGGCGCCGCCGCGACCGACTACCTCCGCCTCTTCGCCTTGGTGGCGCTCGGCTTCATGTGGTG
>DASYDA010000054.1:0-9603 GCA_036499865.1 Dongiaceae bacterium
GAACGACGTCGTCGCCCGGATCACCGGGATCCGCGTGCGGGAGACCGTGCCGGATATGGTGCTGGAGCAGGCGGACGAGGTCGAACTCGTCGATCTGACGCCGCGCGAACTGGTCGAGCGGTTGCAGCAGGGCAAGGTCTACGCCCCCGACCTCGCCGGGCGGGCGCTGGAGAAATTCTTCAATGCCGGGAATCTGACGGCGTTGCGGGAACTCGCTCTGCGCCGCACCGCCGACCGGGTCGATGATCAGGTGCTTGGCTATATGCGCGCCCATGGCATCGAGGGTCCCTGGGCGGTCACCGAGCGCATTCTCGTTTGTATCGGCCCCGATGCGGTCAGTATCCTGGCGGTGCGGGCGGCGCGCCGGCTGGCGGACCAGCTCCAGGCGCCCTGGACCGCGCTGCATGTCGAGCGGGCGCGGGCCGCGCTGGCTTCGCCGGGCAGTGCAGACCCCGCCGAGGAGGCCTTGAAGCTGGCCATGGAACTCGGCGCCCGCGTCGAACGCGTTGCCGGCAGCGATCTACCGGGCGCCATCCTGAACTTTGCCAGGCGCAACAACGTCACCCAGATCGTCATCGGGCGATCGAAGGCAAGCTGGCTCAAGGAGATCTTGCGGCAATCCCTGCCGCAGGAGCTGGTCCGCCGCAGCAACGGCATTGCGATCCATGTCCTGACGCCACCCGCGAAGAAGGATCTCAAGCCGCGTTTTAAGTTGACGGTGCCGAGTGGCTGGCAGCCTTGGGGCGCCACTTTTGCCGGGCTGGCGCTTGTCGTGCTGGCGGGTGAGAACATTCCAGATCTCAACCGCCCCGGCAACATCGCGCTGCTGCTGTTGGCCGTGGTGCTCTATTCGGCGGTGAGCTTCGGGCGGATCGTCGCGGGTGTCGCCTCGGTGGCCGCCTTCCTTGCCTATAACTACTTCTTTCTCGAGCCGTTGCTCGATCTTCGAGTCTCGCATTGGGTCGATCTCGTCACATTGCTGATCTTCCTGGTCGTCGCCATGGTCACGGGTTCGCTGGCCGGCAAGGTGCGCGACCAGGCCCAGGCCGCCCAGGCGCGCATCAAGGCCATGCGGACGCTCTACGATTTTGCAAGGCGGCTGGGCGCCACGTTCCGGCTCGACGACCTGGTGCATGCGATCGCCATCCATGCGAACCGGATATCGGACCGGCAGGCCCTCGTCATGCTGGCCGAGGGCGATGAATTGACGATCAGCCACGCCTGGCCGCCGGAAGACAATGTCGATCCATCCGGTTGGGCGGCGGCGCGCTGGGCCAGGCAGCATGGCGAGCCTGCCGGCTTCGGCACCAACACGCTGCCACGGGCGGATTGGCATTTCCGGCCGATTCGGACCAAGGAATCGACGATCGGCGTGGTGGGGATCCACAAGGCCGGCGAAGAGAGGGGGCTGCCTTCCGAAATGTTGCAGACCGTCGATGCGGTCCTGGATCAGGCGGCGGTCGCCATCGAGCGCATCTCGTTTGCCGGCGAGGCCGCGAAAGTCGAGGCATTGGACGCGACGGATCGTCTCCGGGGTGCCTTGCTGTCGTCGATCTCGCACGATCTCCGGACGCCGCTCACATCCATCCTCGGATCGGTCACCATGCTGCGCCAGCAGGACGATCTGCTCGATGAGCGATCGCGCCGGGAATTGCTGGCAACGATCGAGGAGGAATCCGATCGCCTGGATCGTTTCGTAAGCGACCTGCTGAACATGACGCGTCTGGAATCCGGCGCCCTGGAAACCAAGGCCGACTGGATCGATGTCGGCGACCTCGTGGAATCCGCGATCAAACGTCTCGCACGACAGCCCAAAGCGAATATCATCCAGCGCCGGGTTGCGCCGGAACTCCCGCTGATCAAGGGCGACTTCATGCTGTTGGAGAACATATTGGTGAATCTGATCGACAATGCCTTCAAGCATGCGGCAGGCGCCGGCAAGGTCGAAGTCGCGGCGGCCCCGGTAGGGGATCGTGTCGAGTTTTCCGTGACCGATGACGGTCCCGGCATCGGCGTTTCGGATTTGCCGCATCTCTTCGACAAGTTCTACCGCGCCGGCGGGACCGACAATCGCCGCGCGGGAGCCGGCCTCGGCCTTTCGATCTGCAAAGGGCTTGCGGAGGCCATGGGCGGCGCGATCGCGGTGGAGAGTCCGGTCTCCGGCGGCCGCGGCGCGCGCTTCCTGGTCTCTTTCGGCGTTCCGGCGCAGCCCGCGGCCGCCATTGAATCCGCAGGCACGCAATGAGCAATACCGCGACACGCGTTCTGGTCGTCGATGACGAGCCGCAGATCCTCCGTTTTCTCCGGACCAGCCTGGGCGCCAATGGATTCGAGATCATCGAAGCGGAGAATGGCGCCGACGCCTTGAAGCACGCGGCGGCGGATGCCCCGGAAATCATCGTGCTCGATCTTGGCCTGCCCGACATGGACGGCAAGGACGTGATCAAGAATCTGCGCGAATGGTCGGAAATCCCGATCATCGTGCTTTCGGCGCGCGCCCGCGAAGCCGAGAAGATCGAGGCGCTCGATCTCGGCGCGGATGATTACGTCAACAAGCCTTTCGGAATCGGCGAGTTGCTGGCCAGGCTCCGGGCCGCCCTGCGGCATCGGCTGCGCCAGGAGGGGGGACATACGCTGGTCAAGGTCGGCGATCTCAGGATCGACATCGCGCGCCGCAAGGTGACGCATGGCGAGGCTGAGATCCGGCTCACGCCCAAGGAATTCGAATTGCTGAAAGTCCTGGCCCAGAATTCGGGCAAGGTGGTCACCCACCGGCAACTGCTGCAGGCCGTTTGGGGTCCGGCGCATGTCGAGGACACCGCTTATCTCAGGGTGTTCGTCGGGCAGTTGCGCAAGAAAATCGATGCCGGTTCCAATGTAGCCTCCCTGATCGAAAACGCCGCCGGCGTCGGCTACCGCCTCCGCGATGAGTCCTGACAGCTCATCCACATCGCGCTTGCCCCGATCCACCACGATCCACCACGATCCACCCCGATCCAGTTGTCAGTCTTCGAGGCGGATGATAGCGTGACGGCATCGCCTCGGTTTCCCTCCGGATCCGACTTTTAGAAGTCCACCCGGAAAAAATACGCGCGAAGCGTGTGGTGGAACGGCGCGGCGACGGGCTTTACATGCAGGGAGATCAACGATGCGTAAGACAATGGGATGGGCCACAGCATTTGCCGCCGTGGCCTGGATGAGCTTTGCCGGCGGAAGCCCGGCGGCTGCCGACGACACGATCACCATCGCGCATTCGACCTGGGTCGGCTACGGCCCGCTCTATATCGCGAGGGATAAGGGCTTCTTCAAGGAGAACGGCGTCGATGTCGATCTGGTGGTGATGGAGGATCCGAAGGAGCGCTTCCCGACCTTGATGGCGGACCGCATCCAGATGATCGCCAGCACGGTCGACACGGCACTCCTCTATATGAAGCAGCCGGATGACTATAAATATGTGCTGGCGGTCGATGATTCCGACGGCGGCGACGGCATCGTGTGCAACAAGGACATCACCTCGCTCGCCGATCTCAAGGGCAAGCAGGTGGCGGTCAGCGAGGGCTCGGTTTCCGAGTTCTATCTGAACGTGCTGCTCAACAAGGCCGGTATGAAGGAATCCGACCTCAACATCGTCAACATGACCGCCGCCGATGCGGGCGGCGCATTCGTGAGCAACCGGGTCGACGCCGCGGTCACCTGGGAGCCGTGGCTGACCAAGGGCAAGACGCGTGAAAACGGCCACCTGCTGGTCGACAGCTCGACCAGCCCAGGCCTGATCACCGACGTGCTGACGGTGAAGACCAGCTGGCTGAAGGACCATCAGAAGGAAGTCGCGGCGATTGTGAAGTCCTGGAACGAGGCTGTCGCCTACTTGAAGGCCAATCCCGACGATGGACTCGCGATCATGTCGAAGGGCGTCGGCGGTTGGCTCAAGGACCCCGCAGCTTTCAAAGATACCTTGACCGGCGTCAAGATCTACGACGAGGCGGGGAACAAGGCTTTCTTCGGGACTGCGGATAAGCCGGGTCAGATCTACCAGACGGTCAAGTATGCCATCGACGTCTGGTCCGCGAAGGGCAAGATGCAGGTGCAGGCGAAGCCGGAAGACTTGATCGACTACAGCTACGTGAATCAGTAATGGCTTCTTTCGACGCGTATTTCGCGCCGAAAAAGGAAATCCCACCGCGCGTTTACCTCACGGTAAGCGTGCTGGTGGGCGTCCTTGTCTTCGGCTTCTGGTGTCTCATGGCCTATAGCGGCTGGGTTCGGTCGGATTTCCTGCCGACGCCGGTCGCCGTCGTCCAGGCGGGGATCGACGGGTTGCAGGACGGCAGCCTGATCCGCGACACCGGCGTCAGCGTGGGCGAGATCATGTCGGGATTCATCCTGGCCTCGATCTTCGCCGTGCCGCTGGGCATCCTGATGGGCAGCTTCAAGATCTTCGAGGCGGCCCTGGAGCCGGTCACCAATTTCGTCCGCTACCTTCCGGTCTCCGCCCTCATTCCGCTGCTCATCCTCTGGGTCGGAATCGGGATGTCGGAGAAGATCACCGTCATCTTCATCGGCACCTTCTTCCAGCAGCTCATCATCATCGCCGACGTTTCCCGGGGCGTGTCCCACGATCTCCTGGACGTTTCCTACACCCTGGGCGCCAGCCGCCGGACCGTGGTCACGCGGGTTTTGATCCCGGCGACCATGCCGGGGGTGATGGACGCCTTGCGGGTGACGCTCGGCTGGGCCTGGACCTATCTGGTGGTGGCGGAACTGGTCGCCGCCAACAAGGGGCTCGGTTATTTCATCCTGAATTCCATGCGCGGTCTCTTCACCGATCGCATTTTTCTCGGCATCGCGGTCATCGGCCTGCTGGGCCTGCTGACCGACCAGTTGTTCAAATTCATGCGCAGCCGGCTGCTCCCCTGGACGGTCGTGAACTAGGAAGAACCGTCGTCTCATGAGCAAGCTTCAGATCAAGGACGTCACGCTGCGATTCACGCCGCGCCGGGGCAACCCGGTGACCGCGCTCGACCGCATCTCGCTCGATGTCGCCGACAACGAGTTCTCGGTCATCGTCGGTCCGTCGGGCTGCGGCAAGTCCAGCCTGCTGCGGCTGGTGGCGGGACTGGCCGAACCGACCAGCGGCCAGATCTTCGCTTCCGGCAAGCCGGTGACCAGGCCCGGCAAGGAACGCGGCATGGTGTTCCAGTCCTACACCCTGTTTCCCTGGCTGACCGTCCAGAAGAACGTGGAATTCGGCTTGAAAGTGGCCCGCCTCCAGGTTGCCGAGCGTGCCGCCATCGCCCGCCGTTTCATCACCCAGGTCGGGCTCGAAGGCTTCGAGAACGCGTATCCGAGGCAGCTCTCCGGCGGCATGATGCAGCGCGTCGCCTTGGCGCGCGCGCTCGCCAACGATCCCGACATCCTGCTGATGGACGAGCCGTTCGGCGCGCTCGACAGCCAGACGCGCTCGCTGATGCAGGAACTGCTGCTGAACATCTGGCAGCAGTCGAAGAAGACGGTGCTGTTCATCACCCACGACATCGACGAGGCGATCCTGCTCGGCGACCATGTCTATGTGATGACCGCGCGGCCCGGCTCCCTCAAGGAGCGGATCCAGATCGATATCCCGCGGCCGCGCAGCGTCGATGCCACCACCACCGCGCCGTTCATCGCGCTGAAGCGACGCATCATGGCGCTCATTCACGACGAAGCGGTGCGCGCGCTCACCTGATCGTTCGCCCAGTTGATTATTCTTTGGTCAAGGCCCGCGACCAGTCGATCGGCTCCGGTTTCGGCCCCAGCGGCCCGTAATCCTCGACCGAAATGCATTGCCGGATCGCACCGTCGATCTTGAACGGGAACAGCCCCATCCACACGCTGCGGGTGAGATTGCGATCGTCTTCGGGCCAGAGGTAAGTGACGATCACCACCTCGCCGGTGGACCAGCATTTCTCGTAGCAGTCCCGGATGAACAGGACCGGATCCTGATACGACCCTTGGGTGAATTCATCGAGATAGCGCCCGGTGATGTTCATCCCGGTCATTTCGTCGACCTTGGTTCCGGTCAAGCGATAGTGCACGCGAAACGGATCGTCCTCGAATTCGATCAGCAGCAGATAGGGCAGAATCGGCACGATCGCCGCCGGATCGAGCAACCGGCGTTCGGGGACGGCGCCGGCGGCGAGGCTCTCCCAATAGGCGCGAAACGCAACGATCCGTTGCGGAATTCCCGTTTCAGGCACCCCGACCATGTCGTCACAACCCGCGCGGAAGACGAAGGGCGCGATCGGGATCAGGCTGCGCCGCGGAATAGTTGCGGTAATAGGCCTGCGCGGCATCCGTCCGTGGTTCGAAATCCCAAGGCGCGATCCGTCCCTTGGTCAGCGCCGTGTGCAGCAAGTGTCGGCGGCGCTGGCTGGTCAGAACCGCTTCCCGCAAGGCTTCGAGGTCCCAGCGGCGCTTCACCTCGGCCAGCAACGATTCTCCCAGCGGGTTTTGCGCCAGGTTATCCAGCTCGCGCGGATCCTTCTGAAGATCGTAGAGGAAGCTGCCATCGGCTTCGGAATGGATGAACTTCCAATTCTCGCGCCGGATCATCACCACCGGTGCGTCATAGCCTTCGCCCATGAATTCGGCGACGACCTCGCGCGATTCAGCAGGTCCGCCCTGCAATGCAGCCTGAAAGCCACGCCCATCGACATGCGGCTTCCGCTCTTGTCCGGCGATATCGACCAGGGTGGGCAGCAGATCGACATGGGAAACCAGCTCGGAACGCCTTGCTCCGTTCGGAATGCCCGGCCCCGCGAACAGCAGAGGCACGCGGAGCGCCCGCTCGAAACACACCATCTTGTACCAGAGGCCGCGTTCGCCCAGCATGTCGCCGTGGTCGCTGGTGACGATGACGACAGTGTTTTCCGTCAGCCCGAGTGCCTGGACGGTGCCGAGCAATCTGCCGAGCAGATCGTCGGCATAGCTCAGCATCGCATAATAGGCGCGGCGCGCCCGCATCACTTGGCCGCGATCGACCGGGATCTCGCCGCGGTCATAGAGCCGGTGCATGCGCCGGCCGAAGATGTCCCGTTCGGCGGGTGCTCGGCCCCAATCGGCCGGCGGATCTTCCGGCATATCCGCATAGAGGTCCCAGAAGCGCCGCGGCGCCTGATAGGGATCGTGGGGATGCATGAAGGAGCAGGTCAGCATGAAGGGGCGCGGATCGCCGGAGCCGACATGGCGATGCAGCCATTGGCTCGCCTTGAAACAGGCATCCTCGTCATATTCCATGTTGAGCGAGTAGTCGCAGGGGCCCGCTTCGGCGACGCTCTGCAGCGTGTGATACCAGGGCTGCACGGTTTCGGGCCGGTCCCAATCCGGCGTCCAGCCGAAATCGGAAGGCGAAAGATCGGTGGTCAATCGCTCTTCATAGCCGTGCAACTGGTCGGCGCCGGCAAAATCCATCTTGCCGGAGAGGCAGGTTCGATAGCCGGATGCGCGCAAGTGATGCGCGAAGGTCGGACGGTCGGCCGGGAATTCCGCGGCATTGTCATAGGCGCCGATATGCGAGGGCAGGCATCCCGTCATCATCGCGAAGCGCGACGGCGAACAGAGCGGCGCGTTGCAATAGGCGTTTTCGAAGAGCGTGCCGCGCCGGGCTAGGGCTTCGAGATGGGGAGTCCTGGCCTTGCCTTTGCCGTAAAGGGCAAGAGATAGCGCAGCCATCTGGTCGAACATGACGAAGAGGATATTCGGCCCAGTCTTTTCCGGCGCAGCCATCTTGGTCCCCACCCCGCTTCAGGGCCGCCGCGCGGAGCGAACATCCCGAGAGCAATGCAAGCATTCTTTCGCCGGAGTCTCCGGATGTCACGAAGAATCGCAGCAATCCGCCGTTTTAGACGAAGATGGGTGTGCTGGGCTCCCGGCTTGATGCCGGTATCAATACGGGGCGAGGCTGTTCAGCAGGGCCCGGGTGTTCGGGTTCTGGAACTTGCGCTGGATCACGATCGCATAAGGCGTGGCGCCGGCGCCGTAATACGCCGTGTTGTAATCGTCGTTCTTGAGGATGCCCGCGCCGCTGAGCGAGATGCCGCCGAAGACGCCGCTGGTCTTGGCGAAGGTGTAGACGTCCGCGGAAAGGTTGGTGGTGGTATTCGCGCCGATGCCCTTGCCGATGGGGCCGACCGCGATCGACATGTCGCCGCCGAACTTCATCTGGTTGTCGAGGATCGCATCCAGAGCCTTCTGGCTCATGATGGTAAAGACCGTCTCGGAGGATTGGCCGCCGATCTGCAATCCGAGGCTGCCTTCCGCCAGCGTATAGAAAGCCGGCTGGCTCCAGCCCTTCGCGGCATCACGCACCAGCAGCAGACCGCTGCCGCCTTGACCGCCGATCACGAAACCCGCCTTGAAGATGTCGGGGAAGATCATGATCGCCTTGGACTGCTTCATGTATCCCGGCAACTCGCCGAATTCGACCGAGGTGATCAGCTTGTCGAAGGTGATGCGCGCCTCGTCGATCAACTCCTGCTGGTCGGTCAAGGCGAAGGCCGGCATCGCAGCCGCCAATGCGGGGGCCAATGCGAGGGAGAAAACGACGGCGCGGCGGCCGATCGGTCGTTCGAATTTGGTCATGCAGCAATCTCCTGCGACTCGGGCGCCATCCCTAACCAGACATAACCGCGCGGGTTCCCGGACGCAATGTCTTCACAGAGATATCATCGCGCTATATCAGCGGCGTCTGCGCCGACAGGACAGGCGACGGCCATGTAGTTGACCGAGCAATCGCGATGCGATGAAAACGAATCCGTGATCGGGTCGTAGTGCACCCCCGTCAATTCGCGAATCGCGAGGCCGTTGCTCCGGAGGTTCCGAGCCAGTTCCGAGGGCCGGAGGAAGCGGCGCCAGTCATGGGTACCCCGGGGCAGCCAACGCAGGATGTATTCCGCGCCGACGATGGCAAAGGCGAAGGATTTTAGGGTGCGGTTGAGGGTCGCGAGAAAGAGGAGCCCGTCCGGCTTCAGCAAAGCGCGCGTGGCTCCGAGAAAGGCATGGAGATCGGCTACATGTTCGACGATCTCCATGGCGAGGACGGCATCGAATTGGGCGCCACGCGCCGCCAGATCCTCCGCGGGGCAGGGGAGATAGGTGACCTTGGTCCCGGTCGCAGCGGCATGGGCGCGCGCGATCTCGATGTTCCGCTCGGCGGCATCGATCCCGGTGACCTCGGCGCCAAGCCGGGCGAGGGGTTCGGCCAGCAATCCCCCGCCGCAGCCGATATCGAGGATCGACAAGCCGTTCAGAGGCTGCAGATCGGCGGCATCGCGTCCGGCATGGGCCGCCAGACGGTCCCGGATGTATCCGATGCGCAGTGGATTGAGGCGATGCAAGGGCCGGAACACGCCGGAGGGGTCCCACCAGGCTTCCGCCATGCCGGCGAATTTCTCGATTTCGGTCCGATCGACCGATCCGCCCGATGTATTCCGGTGGGCCGGGCCGGGCCGGGCCGGTGACATGTGGAATGACTCCATTAAAATCCGCCAAATGATTGAAAAATCAGCGTAGACGCGGCGTCCCCGCTTGCCTCGAAAGCGGCGAATGAGTATGGATACGCACCGT
>DASYDA010000055.1:0-3267 GCA_036499865.1 Dongiaceae bacterium
ACGCTCAAACCATAGCCGGCCCAAGCGGATCGCACGGCTTCGGCCCTTGCGGTAACCCCGTCGTAACCTTAGTCTCCGCGGTTCCTTTTGACCGCGAGAAAACGATGTCCGACGAACGCATTTACGCCCAAGCGGCCCGCGTCTGGCCGTTCGAAGAAGCCCGCAAGCTCGTCGAACGCTATAAGGCTGCCGCGCCCAAAAAAGGCTATGTGCTGTTCGAGACCGGCTATGGCCCCTCCGGGCTGCCGCATATCGGCACTTTCGGCGAGGTGGTGCGCACCACCATGGTGCGCCAGGCCTTCGAGCGTCTCTCGGACATCCCGACCCGCCTCTTCGCCTTCTCCGACGACATGGATGGCTTGCGCAAGGTGCCGACCAATGTTCCCAATCAGGAGATGCTGGCGAAATATCTCGGCATGCCGCTGACCAAGGTGCCGGACCCCTTCGGCAAGTTCGAGAGCTTCGGCCATCACAACAACGCCATGCTGCGCGGCTTCCTGGACGGCTTCGGCTTCCAATACGAATTCCAGTCCTCGACCGACTGGTACATGTCCGGCCGCTTCGACGAGGCCTTGCTGGCGGTGCTGCGGCATTACGACGAAATCCAGGAGATCATGTTGGCGAGCCTGCGCGAGGAACGCGCGCAGACCTATTCGCCCTTCCTGCCGATCTCTCCGAAGACCGGCAAGGTGCTGATGGCAAAGGTGGTGAAGCACGACGCCGCTGCCGGCACCATCGTCTATGAGGACGAGGATGGCAGTCTGGTCGAGACGCCGGTCACCGGCGGGCGCTGCAAGCTGCAATGGAAGCCGGATTGGGCGATGCGCTGGCACGCGCTCGATGTGGACTATGAAATGTCGGGCAAGGACCTGATCGCCTCGGTGGAGCTCGCCGGCAAGATCCGCAAGGTTCTAGGCTCACGGCCGCCGGAGGGATTCAATTACGAGCTCTTTCTCGACGACAAGGGCCAGAAGATCTCGAAGTCCAAGGGCAACGGGCTCTCGGTCGAGGAATGGCTGACCTATGCGCCGCCGGAGAGCCTGTCGCTGTTCATGTATTCCAAGCCCCGCGCGGCGAAGCGGCTCTATTTCGACGTGATCCCGCGGGCGGTGGACGATTACCTCTCCTTCCTCGAGAAGTTCCCCAAGGAAGCGCCGGCGCAGCAGCTTGAAAATCCGGCCTGGCATATCCACAACGGCAAGCCGCCGCAGGCCAGTGCCTCGCTCTCTTACGGCATTCTCCTGAACCTGGCTTCGGTCTGCAATGCCGAGGCGAAGGAGACGTTGTGGGGCTTCATCAGCCGCTATCTGCCGGAGGCGACGCCGGCGACGGCGCCCTTCCTGGACAGCCTGGTCGGCTACGCGATCAACTATTACCGCGACCATGTGAAGCCGAAGAAGCAATATCGCGCGCCCGATGCCACCGAACAGGCGGCGCTGGCGGAATTGCTGCGCTATCTCGAATCCCCGGCCGCCGGCGCCACCGCCGAAGACCTCCAGACCGAAGTTTATGAGATCGGCAAGCGGTACCCCTTCCCGGACTTGAAGGCCTGGTTCAGGGCGCTCTACGAAGTGCTGCTGGGCCAGGACCAGGGCCCGCGCATGGGCTCCTTCATCGCACTCTACGGCCGCAAGGAAACCGCGGCGCTGATCCGCAAAGTGCTGAACGGCGAGAGTTTGGGCGCAGCTTAGCGCTGGATCATCCGTCGATCCCCGATACCCAATATCACGGCTGCAACAACCCCCACCCTAACCCGCCCCCAACTTGGGGGCGGGGACTGAAGAGGACCGGGACTGTCGCTTGCGGGTGGCACCGCTGGAATCTCATCACACGAAGCGAACTCGCTGCGCCCTCGCCCCCAAGTTGGGGGCGAGTTGGAGTGGGGGTTGCTCTCTCAGCGAGTCGGGTTGTTTCACGTCAGGCGCTGGATCGACCACCGATCTCAATATCAGCATCCACGGCGGCGGCTATTTAAGATTCTTCGCCTGGCAGTTGGAGACCGTCGCGGAGAGGATCTGCGTGGCCTCGTCGCTCTGCGTGCCGTCGGCCAGGGCCGCGATATCCCCGCTGCGCAGTTTCGCGCCGATGCCGTCGGCGACGCAGCCGCAATAGCCACCAATCTTCGCCTCCGTCTCGTCATCCATCGAGAGATCGCCCCCGCCATTGGCATGGCGCGCTTCCTTGACGCAGATATCGCGGAATTGCTGGAGCGCCGCGGCATCCGGCGACAAAGGTGTCGGCGCGCAGCAGGTGTAGCGGGAATAGACCAGCCAGCCGGCGCCGATCAGCAGCACCAGAAGCGGGACCAGGAGCGGCAGAACACGCCGCCTAAAATCGAAGGGATGGGCATCGCGGGCCAAAGGATCACCAACCGGGCTTGAATTTGCACGCCATACGCGCGACCTATATTGCACGAAATCAAGTCCAAAACCGAAAGATCCCCCGATGAGCACTGCTTCCAATGCCGATTTCCCGACCCTGCTCGAAGTCGCGGTCAAGGCCGCGAAATCCGCCGGCGCCGATGCCGCTGATGCCCTGATCGGGCGCAATCTCAGCCTTTCGGTGGGCGAGCGCCTGGGCAAGCTCGAGAAGCTGCAGCGCTCCGAGGACCAGGATATGGGCCTCCGCGTGTTGGTGGGCAAACGCCAGGCCATCGTCTCCACCAGCGACTTCAAGAAGGAAGCGCTGGTCGAACTGGCCGAGCGCGCAGTCGCCATGGCGAAGGCGGTGCCGGAAGATCCCTATTGCGGCCTGGCCGATGCGAGCGAGATCGCCAAGGACATCCAGAAGCTGGATGTGCTCGATCCCACCGAGCCCAGCGAAGCCCAGCTGACCGCTTTGGTCCGCGAGGCCGAGGCGGCCGCGCGCGCGGTGCCGGGCGTCACCAATTCCGAGGGTGCGGAAGCCGGCTGGGGCCGCAGCGAATTCGCCATGCTCGCCTCCAATGGCTTCTATGGCGGCTATGCCCGCAGCCATTCAGGCTTGAGCGTCTCGGTGCTGGCGGGCGACGGCACCGGCATGGAGCGCGATTACGATTATTCCAGCACGGTCTATTTCTCCGATCTCGAAAAGGCCGCGACCCTCGGCAAGAGCGCCGGAGACCGCGCGGTGCGACGGCTCAACCCGAAGAAGGTGCCGACCGACAAGGTGCCGATCGTCTTCGATCCGCGCGTTTCGGCGTCCATGGTCGGGCATCTCCTGGGCGGCATCAACGGCGCCTCGATCGCCCGCGGCACCAGCTTCCTCAAGGACAAGCTCGGCCAGCAG
>DASYDA010000056.1:0-8665 GCA_036499865.1 Dongiaceae bacterium
CCCGACGGGCCATTATCCCCGCTCATGCATATCCGATCGCCTCGTCCCTAACCGGGCGGGGCGATCCTCATTCAGGGCTATGGAATTCAGGCCGCGTGGGCGTCCCGATGCCCATCCCGGCGGGAATCGCGAGACTTGCGATAGAGCCAGACGGTGGCCGGTGGCAGGTTCTGCAGCACACGGTCCTGCACGCTGCCGCTGACGCCGAGTTTCTGGCGATTGAGCGGCGAGAACAGACCGTAGGTGAACTGGATCAGCGGCGCGCCGGGTTCCAGGACCGCGAAGGCCTGGGCGCCGATCCGATGCTGCACCGCTTTCTTCATGGAGAGGAGCGGCAAGCTGGAGATGATGGCTTTCACCGGCGCGATGCCCTCGCGCTTCAACAATTGCTGCAGATGCATCGCATCGCCAAGCAGGATTTTGACACCGGGATAACGCTCGACCAAATGCCGGTGCAGGATCGGATCGCGCTCAACGACGATCACCCGATCGGGCGCCACGCCGCAATCCAGGATCGCGCGGGTCACCGGCCCGGTGCCGCCTCCCAGTTCGACGACATAACCCTCGGACTGGCTGGGAATGTGCCGGGCCATCGCCGCCGCCAATTCGGGGCTGCTGACTGTGACGGCTCCGATCTTGAACGGATTCTTGAGCCAGAGTTTGAAGAGCAGGCGGGAATCGGAAAGCATGGTGTTCTGATCTTTGTCCTTTGGATAGCTGTGATTCTAACCAAGGTCAGGCGTCACGGGAATAGCGTCGTAACGCCCCTGTCATAGAGGCAGGACCCTGCCCCGGCCAAATGGAATCAGGCCAAAAGCACGATCTTGCCTGTGGACCGGCGCGAAATCAGAAGATCGAAAGCCTGCGCATAGTCACCCAGTTCCATTTGGTGGGAAATATGCGGTTTCAAGCGGCCCGCGGCAAAAAATCGCGCGAGTGCCGCGAATCCTTCGGCGACCAGATCGGGCCGGTGGCGGCGATAAGAGCCCCAGTAAAAGCCCTGGGCGTCGATATTCTTCACCAGCAGGATATTGGCGGGGATCTTCTGGATCTGGCCGGCGGCAAAACCGACGACCAGAAGGCGGGCGCCCCAGGCGGTGCAGCGGAGCGAAGCTTCGAAGATCTCGCCCCCGACCGGGTCATAGACCACATCGACACCCTCCCGGCCGAGTTCCGTGCAGATCGCCTTGACGCGGTCGCGGAGGTTTTCCGTCTTGTAGTCGATCGCGTGATCCGCGCCATGCTCGCGGGCGATCAAGCATTTATCCGCGCCGCCGGCCGTGGCGATGACGATGGCGCCCAGAGCCTTGCCGATCTCCACCGCGGTCAAGCCGACGCCGCCGGCAGCGCCATGCACCAGCAGGATTTCGTCCTTCTGCAGCCGCGCCTTCCAGACCAGCGCACCATAAGAGGTGCCGTAGGCGATCACATAACCGCCGGCAATCTTCAGATCCATGCCCTCGGGAACGGGGATGGCATCGAGACTGCGCACCATGGCCTGTCCGGCGAAGGCGCCGTGACTGACCGCCGCCATCACGCGGTCGCCGGGCTTCACGCGGGATTCACTCCCTCCAGATTCAGGGGGCCCGACTTCGAGCACGGTGCCTGCCAGTTCCAAACCGGGCACGAAAGGCAGATCCGGCTTCACCTGATATTGGCCGGCGATCATCAGCGTATCGGCGAAGTTCAACCCGGCCGCGGCAACCGCAACCTTGATCTCGCCGGCACCGGGCGAAGGCAGGTCCGGAATCTCGACGAGTTTCAGATCCGCGGGTTTCCCGAGTTGCTGGCATTGCAGCGCGCGCATGCGCGATCTCCCGTTTAGAACGCGCTCGCTCCGGCGGTCTCGATCTTTCCGGTGAGCGTCCCCACCCAATTGTGAATCTCCGGCGTCAGCGCACCGGACAGCCGTTTCGCCATGGCATCGTCGATGACGCCGAGATGCCGCAGCACGGCACCCATGGCGACCTCGGCGGCGCGGCCGGCGCCATCCTCGGCTTTGACGCAGACGCCCAACCCATGCTCCGGCAACGCACCCATATAGACGCCCTCGGCACCCGTCTTGATCGCCGCCTTGGCGCCGGTCACCCGCATCACCGTGGTGCAGAAACGGTCGGTGCCGGCGACATACCAGGGCTCGGCGGTCATCGCCTGGAGAATGCGATGGGAGGCCGCCGCGCGGGCTTCCGGAAGGTGATGCGGATCCGCCATCTGCGCCATGGCAAAGGCGTGATTGGCGATTGGAAAGGCAATGGTCGGGATGCCGCAGCCATCGACGCCGCGTGGCACGCCGGTCAGGTCGCAGCCGGACATCTGTTCCAGGATCCCCACCAGGCGCTGCTGCACCGGATGCTCGTATTGAATATAGCCCTTGGTCGGGAAGCCGAGATGGCGCGCCGCGGTCAGGAATCCAGAATGCTTGCCCGAGCAATTGTTCTGCGCACGGATCGGCTTCTTGTTCGCGGCATACATGGCATGGAGATCGGCTTCCATGCGCGGCGCCTGCGGCCCGCATTCGAGATCGTCGCCGGAAAGCCCGACACGGCCCAACCAATTCAGCACGGTATCGACATGGCCGGGCTCGCCGTTATGCGAAGCGGTGGAGAGCGCAATCTCGCGCTCGCTCAGCTGGAATTTGTCGGCGGCGCCGGATTCCACCAGCAGCAACGCAAGAAGCGGCTTGATCGCCGAGCGGCCATAGATCGGAAGCTCGTAGTCGCCCCAGGCATGCACCACGCCCCCATGCGCATCCACCACCGCGCCATGGACCTGATGCCGGCTTTCGACCAGTCCGCCGCGATAGACATCGATCTCGATCGGGCTGCCGTCGTTCGGAAGGTTCCCGGGAATTTCTGGTGTCATTTTATTTTCATTCATTTCTTGCATCCGCGATTTATCGCCTGGTTTCCCCCGAAACTTGGACGAAACCCGGCTGCCATAAGCACCTTACCGGAATCCGGCAAGGATCGGTTGTCAATCTGTCACAAATGTGCAGCAATCAGCCGGTATAGTCCGCGCGCTTTCATCAAAAGCCACTCTTTTCCACGGGGAGACATCCTATGAGTCGTTCGCAGACATTGGCGCTCGCCTGCAGCGTCGCTGTGTTGCTCGGCGCAGGCCAAGCTTTAGCCGATGACGTCGTCACCATCTATAGCGCCGATGGGTTACACGACGGCACGCCGAATTGGTACCAGACCGAATTCGACGCTTTCACCAAAGCAACAGGCATCAAAGTCCAATACGTGGAGGGTGGCTCGGGCGGCGTCGTCCAGCGCATCGAGAAAGAGAAGAGCAATCCGCAGGCCGATGTTCTGGTGACCCTGCCCCCCTTCATCCAGAAGGCGGCGGCCGATGGGCTGCTTGCGGCTTCGACCCCGGCCGGCGCCGACCAGATTCCCGCCGCATCCAAGGATGCGCAGGGCACCTATTACGCCCTGGTCAACAATTACATGGACTTCATCTACAACACGTCCGGCGACGCGCCGAAGACCTTCGACGATCTGCTGGACGCCAAGTACAAGGGCAAGATCCAGTATTCGACGCCGGGTCAGGCGGGCGACGGCACCGCCGTCATGCTGCAGATCAACCATGTCTATGGCAGCAAGGATGCCGGCTTCGACTATATGAAGAAGCTGCAGGCGAACAATGTCGGCCCATCGGCTTCCACCGGCAAGCTGACCGCGCTGGTGAACAAGAGCGAGCTGCTGGTCGCCAATGGCGATCTGCAAATGAACATTTCGCAGATGCAGCAGAACCCGAACATCAAAGTGTTCTGGCCGGCGGGTCCGGATGGTTCGCGCTCGACCTTCGCGCTGCCTTACTATGTCGGGCTGGTTCAGGGTGCGCCGCACGCGGATGCTGGCAAGAAGCTGATTGAATTCCTGTTGAGCCAGGAAGCCCAGGCCCAGGTGAGCGCCATCGCCCAGGGCATGCCGGTGCGGCAGGACGTGCATCCGACCGACGCCAATTTCCAGCAGCTGCAGACGATGATGCAGGGCGTCACCATCTGGTCGCCGGATTGGGCCCAGGTTCTGACCAACCTCGAGGCCGACGTCGCCCGTTGGCATGAGGCGACCGGCAGCTGATCGCCTGTCGCTTCATCACGCATGGCCATGAGTACGACCCTCGATGGTGTGGAGTCCGCCGCGGCGGACTCCACACCGCTTAAGGCCGCCGATTTCGGCGGCAGCGGGATCGATTTCGATCGGGTAACGGTGGCCTATGGCGGGCTCGTCGTCCTTTCCGAGCTTTCCCTCTCCATCAATCCCGGCGAGATCGTCGCCATCATCGGGCCCTCCGGTTCGGGCAAGACCACCGCCTTGCGCGCTGTCGCGGGTTTCGTGCGGCCGACCTCCGGCCGGGTGCGCATCGGTCCGCGCGACGTCACCGATCTAGCACCCTATGATCGCGATATCGGCATGGTGGTGCAAAACTACGCCCTGTTTCCGCATATGCGCGTCGAAGAGAATGTCGCCTTCGGCCTGCGCGCCCGACGTGCCCCGGCCGCCATGATCCAGGAACGCGTCGCCGAATGCTTGCGCATGGTGGGCATGGCGAATTATGCGAAACGATTTCCCCGCGAATTGAGCGGCGGCCAGCAACAGCGCGTGGCGATCGCCCGCGCGCTCGCCATCCATCCCCAGGTCCTGCTGCTCGACGAGCCGCTCTCGGCGCTGGACGCACAGATTCGCCGCAACATGCTGGACGAACTGGCGCGCCTGCACCAGGCGCTGCCGCATCTCACCGTGCTTTACGTGACCCACGACCAGACCGAGGCGCTGACGCTGGCGGACCGGATCGCGATCATGCGCGACGGCAAGCTGGTTTCCTATGGCGCCTCGCAGATGCTCTACCAGCGGCCGCCGAACCGGTTCACCGCCGAATTCCTCGGCCGCGCCAATCTGCTCGAAGTGACGGTCGAATCCGAGAACCGGGATGGCTTCGTCCGCGTCCGGTGCGGCGATGACGATCTGGTGGCGCTGCACCATCCCGAACTGGGCGTCGGCAGCCGCTGTCTGCTTTGCATCCGGCCGCATGAGATTTCGCTGGGCGCCGCGGAAGGAACCGCAAACACGCTGCATGGGACCGTTCAATCGACGGTCTGGCAGGGCGACCAGCATCACGTCGCGGCGGAAGCCGCCGGGCGTTTGGTGCGGCTGGTTTGCGCGCCGATGCTCGAACCACCCGGGCTGGGTTCGCCCTTGAGCATGCATTTCCAACCCCAGCACGCGGTCTTGATCCCGGGCGAAGCCGATCTTGGCTAACACCGCCGATAGTGCGCGACCGGTGCGCCGAACCAGACCGACGAATGCCCGCCCGGTCAATGTCGGCCCACTCTGGGCGGTGCCGCCTTTGCTGGTCATGGCCGGTGTGTTCTTCTATCCCTTGAGCCTGATCGTCGGCCAAGCCTTGCGCGGCGATTTCGGGCCGATGACGTTCGGCTATTTCAGCCGGATCCTCGGCACGGCAATGTTCCAAAACGCGCTGTTGCACACGATCTCCATCGCGGTCGCCGCCAGCCTCGGCTGCATCCTGCTCGGCTTCTGCTTGGCGCTCATTCTCTCTTTCGTGCCCTTTCCCGGTGCCCGCATGCTGGCCCGGTCGATCGACACCGTGATCGCGCTGCCGACCTTCCTGGTCGCCCTCGCCTTCACTTTTCTCTACGGTTCGGCCGGGGTATTCAATCTCTCGCTGATGCAGCTCTTCGACCTGCACGCGCCACCGCTCGATTTTCTTTATTCGGCTTGGGGCGTGATCCTGGCGGAAGTCACCGTTTATACGCCTTTCGTCATGCGACCCCTGCTGGCGGCGTTTTCACTGATCGATCCGGCACAGATCGAAGTCGCCAGCAGCCTGGGGGCCAAACCCTGGCGAATCACCCGGCAGATCATCCTGCCCGCGGCATTGCCGGCTCTGCTCGCCGGCGGCAGCCTCTGCCTCCTGCTCACGGTGAACGAATTCGGCATCGTGCTGTTCATCGGCGCCAAGGGCGTCATCACATTGCCGCTCATGGTCTACGACAAGGCGATTCAGGAATTCGACTATACGGTCGGCTGCACCATCGCGGTGATCAACATCGTGCTGTCGCTGGCGCTCTATTCGCTTTACCGCTTCGTGATCGCGCATTTCGGAGGCCGCCGTGCTGGTCTGGTCTAGATCCGGGCGCGCCTTCGCCTGGGGCCTGATGACATTGCTTCTGGTCGTGATCTACGGCTTGCCGCTGGCGATGATCCTGCTCGCCAGCATCGCCGGCCAGTGGAACGGCATGCTCCCCAGCCATTTGACCCTGATGAACTACGTCAACGTGCTGGGCGGCGATTCCGGCGCGCAGCTTCGCGTGAGCCTGATCACCGGACTGGCGGCAAGCGCCATCGCGCTGCTCTCAGGAACCTGGGCGGCTTTGGCGTTGCGCAATCTGCCGGTGCTGCCGAAGCGCATTCTCGATCTGCTGTTCTTCATCCCCAGCGCGGTGCCTTCGGTTTCCGTCGGCCTCGGCTTGCTGGTGGCGTTCAGCCAGAAGCCGGTACTGCTGAACGGCACCACCGCCATCGTGGTACTGGCGCATTTCATCCTGATTTCGGCTTTCACTTACGGCAACGTCTCCGCCGGCCTCTCGCGCATCGCGCCGGAATTCGAGCAGATGGCCTCGAGCCTCGGCGCGCGACCGGCTTACCGGCTCTGGCATGTGACACTGCCGCTGACGATCCCCTATTTGCTCGCCGCCTTCAGCCTGAGCTTCGCCATGTCGATGGGAGAGCTCGGCGCCACCGTGATGGTCTATCCGCCGGGCTGGGTCACCATGCCGGTCGGTATCTTCGCATTGACCGATCGCGGCGACGTGTTCCAAGGCGCGGCCCTTACCATCATCCTGGTGGCCGCCACCATGGCCGTGCTCATCGCCCTCTCCCGCATCCCGACGCGGGCTTCGTCGCGCTAAAGGCTACGCCCGTTGCTTGCGCTGGTGGTGCGTTTCCAGGTTCGGCAAGAACATGGTCAGCAGGCCGATCACCGGCAGGAAGGCGCAGACCTGGTAGACATAGGTGATGCTGGTGCGATCGGCGAGTTCGCCGAGCACCGCGGCGCCGACGCCGCCCATGCCGAAGGCGAGGCCGAAGAACAATCCCGCCACCATGCCGACCCGG
Source organism: Dongiaceae bacterium (assembly GCA_036499865.1). Lineage (GTDB taxonomy): Bacteria > Pseudomonadota > Alphaproteobacteria > Dongiales > Dongiaceae > Dongia. The sequence goes on from DASYDA010000056.1 coordinate 7,143, forward strand.
CCCGGCATCAGCTCCTGGGCATAGACCAGGATCGCCGAGAAGGCCGAAGAGAGCACGAGACCGATGATCACCGTCAGCACCACCGTCCAGCCGAGGCTGACATGTGGCAGCAACAGCGTGAAGGGCAGCGGGCCCAGGATCGAGAACCAGATCACCTTCTTGCGGCCGATGCGGTCGCCGATCGGCCCACCGGCGAGTGTCCCCGCCGCGAAGGCGCCGAGATAGACGAAGAGCAGGATCTGCGCCATCTGCACGGAAACGCCGAACTGATGGATCAGATAGAAGGTGTAATAGCTGCTCATGCTGGCGGTGTAGAAGAACTTGGAGAAGATGAGCGCCAGCAGCACGAACAGCGCCACGCCGATCTGCCGCTTGGAGAGCTGCGGCGGGATATAATCCGACTTCGACTTCGCCTTCCGCGTGCGGCGATGCGCCTGATACCAATTGCCGACGCCGAACAGCACCATCATCGCCAGCAAGGCGGCCAGCGAGAACCAGGCGAGGCTGCCTTGGCCGCGCGGCAGGATGATGAAGGCGGCCATCAGCGGCCCCGAGGCGGAGCCCACATTGCCGCCGACCTGGAACAGCGATTGCGCGAGGCCGTGCCGCCCGCCCGAGGCCAGCCGCGCCACCCGCGACGATTCAGGATGGAAGACCGAAGAGCCCATGCCGACCATGCCGGCCGCCAGCAGCAGAATCGGATAACTGGTGGCATAAGCGAGCAACAGGAGCCCGACCAGGGTGCAGCCCATCCCGACCGGCAGCGCATAAGGCTGGGGCTTCTTGTCGGTGACATAGCCGACCACCGGCTGCAGCAGCGAAGCCGTGATCTGGAAGGTGAGCGTGATAAGGCCGATCTGGCTGAAGCTCAGCGCATATTCCTGTTTCAGGATCGGGTAGATCGAGGGAATCAGGGACTGCATCATATCGTTCAGCAGATGGCTGAAGCTGATGGCGCCCAACACCATCAAGGCAGTCTTTTCCACATCGCGGGTGTCGGCGGTGGCGGCCAGATTGGTCAAAGGAAGCTCCGGGGAGGCAGGAAACAGGGTGAAGCGGGACAAACTCGCGGAATAATGAACACTTTGGAAGCCGTACATGCATGTTTGCCGGTCGTACGGCTGGCGAACAACCGCATTCGTCGTTGGTCAGCCTTGCAAAGATCAAGAGGCTCTGGATATCGACCGTTCGGGCAAGGGCGCCGGAAGATGGTCTTTCCGGATCCGGGCCGATTCCAGGCCGAGTTCGGGCGGAAGTTTAGGCCTGCCTCTTGACTAAAATGACAAATGACATAATTTGTCACTCGTCACTGAGTATCATGTGAAGGAATACCCAATGGAAATGCGCCATCTCGGGGCCAAGGGCCCGCTGGTTTCCGCCTACGGCCTCGGCTGCATGGGCATGTCGGACTTCTATGGTCCGGCGGATGAAAAGGAAAGCATCGCCACCATCCATGCGGCGCTGGAAGCCGGCATCAATCTGCTGGATACCGGCGATTTCTACGGCATGGGCCACAATGAGAT
>DASYDA010000057.1:0-8609 GCA_036499865.1 Dongiaceae bacterium
TAGACGCCGGCGGGGACGCCCGCCTCATGCATCACTTCGGAGAAGATGATGCCGCTGATCGGCGCGATCTCGCTCGGCTTCAAGACCATGGTGCAGCCGGCGGCGATGGCGGGCGCCACCTTGCAGACGATCTGGTTCAGGGGCCAGTTCCACGGCGTGATCATGGCGACGACGCCGATGCCTTCCTGAACCACGCGGGTGCCGCCGCGCTGATGCTCGAACTCGAAATCCTCCAGCGCCTTGATTGTGGCTTCGAGATGCACGCGGCCGGCCCATACCTGCGCATCGCGCGCCCAGGACATCGGCGCGCCCATCTCGTCGGAGACGGCGACCGCGATCTCCTCGCCGCGGCGGTTGTAGATCTCCAGGATCTTGCGCAGCAGCTTCAGGCGATCCGCCTTGCTGGTCTGGCTGAAGGTCGCAAAGGCCTTCTTCGCCGCGGCAACCGCACGATTGACGTCCTCCGCCGATCCGGCGGCGATCTTGGTATAGGCCTCCTCGGTCGCCGGGTTGATGACGTCGATGGTGGCCGACTTCGCCGGGCTGACCCAGGCGCCGTCGATGTAGAATTTCAGATGGTTGGACATGAGGCTTATTCCCATTCTGCCGGTTTGAGAGATGAACGATTCTAAAAGACAAACGCGGGTCGCCGCCGGTCAGTTCGGCAAGAGCTGCCGAAGTTGCTGATTGGTGAGGTCGATGTGATAGAATAGGCGGTAGAAATCGCGCGTATCCGCGGCGAGATCGATATCGGTTGCGCCAGGATGGGCGCGCGCGGCCAACCATTCCAACCCGATCAGGCGATTGACGCCGGGCGGGTCTCCCAGCCAATTCCAGGGACCGCTCGGTGCCTTGTCCGCGTCCGCCACGGGCAAGTACATGCCGTTAGCGGCATCCGCGCGGATGATTTCGGCGAGGCTCGGATTCGCCTTGGCGCGATCCAGGATTTTCCGTGACGCGGCGCCCAGTTCCGTCGCGGGCTGGGCGTCGCCGGTCGCTTCGCCCAGCAACCGGTACATCCCGGCGGTATGGTCGAGGCCGCCATCGAGGACGATATAGGGAATGCCGGTCTCGCTCTGGATCTTGTCGGCGAGCTTGGCATATTCGGGCGAGAGCGTGCCGATATCGACGATCACATCGGGCTTCAGCGCCTTGATCTTATCCGCATCGATGCCGGCCCCGTGGCCGGTCAAGCGCCCGACCACCGGGAGGTCGCGATACGGCGCCGCGAGGAAGGCCTGTCCGTCGGCGGGGATCGCCTTGACCCAGCCGAGCAGCTTCTGCGGCGCCAGGGTATAGAGCGCGACTTCCGCCGGCGGGCCAGCGGGGAGAGCGCGCTCCACCTGATCCGGCAAGGCTACATGACGGCCGAGCGAATCCGTGAACTCGCGAGCCTCCGCCACGCCACTTGGCACGGCGAGACAAAGCACGGCCAGCAGCAGGGGCAGATAAGGCTTCATCGGCGGCAAGTCGATCCAATCGATATATCTTAATGAATATAACGCTTGGACAAATAGCGTGACAAGCCGCCTACCGAAAGGCGGATAGGCTTGATTTCAGCCGAAAGTGAAGGCGTAGGCCTGGACGCCGGGATCCAGGAACTGGATTTCGAAGGTGTGGTCCGCCACGGGGCCTGATTGGCGCACGAGTTGGTAGAGCCGCTGGCCGGTGACCGTGCCGGCGCCATCGGCATCGGTATCGGTGCCGTGATTGGCGCCGGGAGCCGCACCGTCGATGGTGACCTTGAATCTCACCGGTTTGCCGTCCGCGCTCGGGCCGAGCACCAGATGCAGGTCGCGGGCATGGAAGCGGTAGACGATACTGCCGTCCTTCTGGTTGAGCGTGGCGTTCTGGTTCGCGATGGTCCAGTCACCGTTCAAGCCCCATTCGTTGAGCCGAGGCTGCCCGACCGTATAGACATGGCTGGCATCCTGCACCGCGCCGCCGGTCGAGACGAAGTTCTGGGCGCGCTCATAGCCGACATAGGTCTCGGGGGATTGCACGTCGTTCTGGTCGGAAGCGGCTTCCGCTCCCGAGGCATTCACCGAGACGATGCCGCCCGGCATGTTGCTGTGGCCGGCTTCTTTCAGAAGTTCCTGGATGACGCGCTCGGATTCGTCATACGAGCCCTCGCCGAAATGGTGATGGCGGATGTGGCCCTGGGCATCGATGAAGTAATGCGCGGGCCAGTATTCGTTGTCGAAGGCACGCCAGATCTTGTAGTCGTTGTCGATGGCGACCGGGTAGGTGATCTTGAGATCGGCGACAGCCTTCTTCACGTTATCGACGTTCTTCTCGAAAGCGAATTCCGGCGAATGGACGCCGATCACCACCAGGCCTTGGTCCTTGTACTTCTCGGCCCAGGCGCGGACATAGGGGATCGCGCGCAGGCAGTTGATGCAGGAATAGGTCCAGAAATCCACCAGCACCACCTTGCCCTTCAGCGATTGCGCGGTGAGCGGCGGCGAATTCAGCCATTGCACCGCGCCGGAGAGATCCGGCAGATCGCCTTCGGTCGGGAGCTTGGGCGCATCGGTCTGCGCGGCCGGCTTCGCCTGCATCATGGCGTTGTTGCCGGACATCATCGCGTTGTTGCCCGACATCATGGCACCGCCTTGATCATTACCGCTCATGACGACGGATGATGTCTGCTGTGGTTTATCGCTCGGATGCAGTTTGTCGAGCAGGCCTTGTTCCAGCGAAGCGGTGCTGGCGGTGGAGACCTGGGTCAGGAAGCCGGTATCGACACCAAACGCGATCGCCACGACAGCCGCCAGGACCAGCACGCCGAGGCCGCGGCGAATCCATTCGCCAACGCCGAGCGAGCGCTTCATCGCCGCAAAAACGCGGCCGCCGACCAGCAGCGCCAAAGCCAACGAGGTAGCGGCGCCCGCGGCATAGGCGGCCAACAGGAGCGATGTTGTGACATTGGCACCCTGCAAAGCGGCGCCGGTCAGAATGAGGCCCAGGATCGGGCCGGCGCAGGGCGCCCAGAGCAGACCGGTCGCAATGCCGAGCAGGAAGGAGGGAAGGATGGTGGCGCCTTTGTTGCGCTCGCCGGCATCAGCGGATTCCGAAAGCCGGGAACCCAAAGCGACCAGCGGCCGTGTCAATCGATCGGAGAGAGCGGGGAACAGCAGCGTGAGACCGAACAAAGCGAGCAATACGATCGCGGCGATGCGGCCATATTGATTGGCGGCGACCGCCCAGCCGCCGCCCACCGCCGCCAGGGTCGCGACCGCGGCGAAAGTGAGCGCCATGCCCACCAGCAGCGGCAGGCCAGAGCGCAGGAACGGCCGGTCGGAACGCGCAAAGACGAAGGGCAGCACCGGCAGAATGCAGGGGCTGACGATGGTCAACACGCCGCCGAGATAGGCCAAGAGAAACAAAATCATGATCGTGGAATCCGTATTGCTGGTGGGTGTTCAGCGCGCCGTGATCAGGCGGTGGCGGGCTTGAAGGCCAGAGCGAGGCCGTTCATGCAATAGCGAAGGCCGGTCGGCTGCGGTCCGTCGTCGAAGACATGGCCGAGATGGCCGCCGCAGCGCCGGCAATGGACTTCGTTCCGCACCATGCCGAAGGAGGTATCCTGGCTGGTGACGACGGCATTGTCCAAGGGCTTCCAGAAGCTCGGCCAGCCAGTGCCGCTTTCGAACTTGGTATCCGAGGAGAAGAGGGCGAGGTCACAACCGGCGCAGTCGAAAGTGCCTTTGCGATGCTCGTTCAGCAACGGGCTGCTGCCCGGGTGCTCGGTACCGGCTTGCCGCAGCACGGCATATTGATCCGCCGACAGGAGCTTCTGCCATTCGGCATCGGTATGCGTGACTTCGAAGACTTCATCGGCCTTCACCGGGCCTTGCATCCAAGAACGCCCAAGGACGATTGCAATCGCGGCCACGCCGCCGCCGGCCAGAAGTTGCCGTCTATTCATGATGGTCGTCTCCGAGAGTGGCTGAGATACATTGTAAAGTTCGCCGGCCGTGGCCTCCAAGTTACGTTATATCGAAACAGGTGGGCCGCCATTCACGCATCTGTGAGGGACTCTTCGGCATAAAGACCTCACGAAGCCTACGGGATAGGCCCTGCCAGGTATTGGGACGGCCGCGGACCGGTCATTGTCGCGGTCCGGCCACCGTTAGGATTACGGATGGGGCATCAATTCGGATCTATCTCGAGGAAGCTCAGCCACGATCATCCGCCCGCGACCCGACGCCGACCAGCTTCTCTGCATCATGTGCGGCTCGGTCGTTTGCGATCCGCGTGAGATTCCAGTGCGTGCCAGCCGGGCTTATATCCCGGTGCTCATATCCGCCGGGACGAAGTGCTCATGCGTGCCGGTTTGCCATTGCGCGAGCTTGCGGTAGATCGTCGAAGCACTCACTTGCAGCAAAGCGGCGGCGCGGACGACATTGCCGTCGCAAGCGCGGATCGCCTGTTCGATGGCGCTGCGTTCCGTGACATGCAGCGGGCGGACCTGAAGTTCCGTCTGACTTCCATCCGAGGCGTGCGCGGCGCGGCCGCTCAGGCTTTCCACCATCGAGTTCAGCCGCTGGCGTTCCAGCACGTTGTTGAGTGTGATCAGCAGGCGGTCGGCGTTGAATGGCTTCACCAGGAAATCCAGCGCGCCTTCCCGCATGGCCTCGATCGCGCGGTTGAGCGATCCATCGGCGGTGATCACCACAACGCCGATCCCGTAACGCTGCGCCTTGATGTGCTTCAGGACATCAAGCCCGTCCATGTCGGGAAGCCGCAGGTCCAGCAACAGCGCGTCGGGCACGCGATGCTGGATTTCATCAAGAGCTTCGCGACCGGTCATGCAATGCCGGGTCGTGAAGCTGCCGCGCTTCAGATATTCGAGATAGACGCGCGCCATCGAAAGCGTGTCTTCGATCAGCAGGACATCGGAAGTCGCGATATCCGGTATGTCAGCTTCCCCTGTCACGACACCCCTGACGTCGATATTGCCGCCAATATCTCTCTATACGGTCGGCCTTACTGTCGCCGCCGCACTTACCCCGGTTCACCGGTTCACCGGCGATGAAAACGTTACTGCCGCGCCCTCGCGTCGGGCAAGCGGCGAATGCCCGATCGCGATTGCCCAGCCTAAGATTGCAGGCGCAAGTTGGAATTACAGGCGCCAAGTGGGATTGCAGGTACAGGGTGGCCGCCATATAAGAGGAGCCCTAAAAGATACCGGCCGTCGACTCGGGACTTGCGCTGCAGGCAAGGCTACCGAATCAGAAGCACCGGATAAGAGCCGGCGATTGGATAGCCGGCCATACAGGGAAATGGACGTTCGAGGACAATGAGTCTGAGCGAACAGCGGCGCGAGCCGCGTTTCAAGTTCGATGGCGCGACCATTCTCGTCTTCGAGGATGCCGAGCAGCGGCGAACGGTCGCGCTCACACAATACTATAACGTGTCACGCCGGGGTGCCTGCGTCGTGCCGCCGCAAACCGCGGGACTGGATGTGGGGAGCCGGCTGATCCTGCTGCCGCAGCCTTATATCGAGCGGCGGGAAGTGATCGTGGTCAATCGCCAGGCGGGGAGCTTGCATCTCGAGCTTCCCGATTCCCAGGAGTTCAGCGAATTCGAGGTGGCGGAGATGATTCGCACGCCGCTTCCCGAGGAACTCTAGAGACAGAGCTCCGGAGTCCGGCCGGCGAGACCTAATCCCTCGGCATCAGCGACGAAATCACCACGGCGCCTGGAAAGATCATCGCCATATGGGTGGGGGTGATGCGCAGCACCGTGGCGATGGTGGGGCCGATATTCGGCAGGTCCAACGACACCTTGTCGCCGACATGGACCGGTCCCGAAGTCTGGACCAGAGCGCCGTGCTCGGAAATGTCGATCAGCTGACACAGCACTCGTTCGCCGCGGATGGTGACATGTGCCGGCAGGTTAACGACGAAACGCGGGTCGTTGCGGCGGTCGCCCGCTGCAATGCTTCCAACGGGAACGCTGCCCGAGTGTCTAGATTTGTCGTTCCCAGACATGAACTTCCCCTAGTCGCGTTCTCAAAATGGTGTCCCCGGCGAGGGCCTAAAGGCCGGCCGCATGGTGACATGTGACCAGAATCCCGCCAAGCTAATTCCGCTGGGCAAAGCGCCGGCTCGTGCCTCAGGCGGCCTCGTATGACCGGCCGGGCCCGAGCACGTCCTCGGTGATGCCGCGATCCCGCAAATCCGGGGGAATCGCGGATCCGGCGACAAGGCCGGCCGTCGCTTGCGCCAGGACCGGCGACATCATGATCCCATAGCCGCCCTGACCGGCCAACCAGAAGAAACCTTGGGCATCGGGCGCGAATCCGACCACAGGCACGGAATCGGCGACGAAGCTTCGCAGGCCCGCCCAGCTGCGCAAGACGCGGTCGATCTTCAGCAGAGTGTGCCGCTCGATATAATCGGCGAGCTCGGCCACCACCATGTCATCGGGATAGGCATCCATGGGTTCGGAAGGGGTGGCATCGCCGGGCGAAGCCATGATGCGGCCGGCCTCGGGCTTGAAATAGGCCTCGGTATCGGTGAAATCGACCACCGGCTGGCTGGGGCCGCAGAATTCCGGCGGCGCCTCGAAGACCATCGCGGTGCGCAGTCTCGGCTGCAACCCGATGGGGTTAACGCCCGCCATGGCCGCCAGCCGATCCGCCCAGGCCCCCGCGGCATTGACCACCACGCGCGCATGATAGCGCCCGTTCCCAGTGACGGCCGTCCAGCCCCCCGCCGATCGTTCCAGCGCCGTCACGGGCTCGGCCACCGCCAAGCGACCCCCGCGGGACTTGAATCCGCGCAGGAAGCCCTGGTGGATCGCGGCCGCATCCATATCCATGACACCGGGCTCGAAGAGCGCGCGACGGAACAGGCCCGGCCGCAAAGGCGGGCAGAGCCGGCAGGCTTCCGCCGGCGTGATCTCGGAGATGGGATGCTCCGGCACATGGTCCTGAAGCTGCTCGTCGAGATGTCCTTGCGGATCGTCGATCGCCACCGAAAGCGCGCCGCGCGGAGACAGCAACGGATAATCCGAAAATCCCGCCGGCGGATCGCGGAAGAACGAATAGGCCGCCTGGCAGATGGCACGCACCGCTTTCGGGCCGTAATTCGGCGTGTAGAGGGAGGCGGATCGTCCTGTGCTGTGATGGCCCGGACGGTCTTCCATTTCCAGCAGCACGGTGACGCCATGCGCCGCCAGTTCATAGGCCGCCGCGGCGCCGGAAATGCCGGCGCCGATCACCAGGAAATCGCATTCGACGGGGAGAGCAGTCATAAAAGGGAGATCGCGATGGGGAGGAATGGATGGGACGGAAACAGGAACATCGGCCCAATCACGGGCGGTGGCAACATGTGATTTTCGGGCTAACTTTTACGACAAACTAACGATCGAAATAATATTTTTAACCCCTGCGGCTATATTCTGCCCGTCCGGGGTGGGGACAGCCGGCTAAAAAGAGTATTGAGGCGAGGGCATGGGCGTGCAGAGTGGCGAAGTGGCGCAAAAACTTTCTTTCAAGACGCGCCTTCGCGCCTGGTGGGAAGGCGATATTCTCTCTGAGCCGAAAGCAACGCCCGCACCCGCTGCTGCGGCACAGCCTGCAGCCAAGGCGTCGCGTCTGCCTGCTGTTCCGGTTCACCCCGTCGATCGAGCCGATATCAGGTTTCCCCAGCATGTGTGGGGCGACGGATTCGCCGGACCAGGCGATGCAGCCTTCATCCTGAAACTGGTTAATCCTTTCGCGGTCAATTCTGAGTCGACCCTGATGGATTTCGGTGCGTCGCTGGGCGGTGGAGCCCGCGCTATCAGCGAGAAGTTCGGGATCTGGATCACCGGCTTCGAACCCGATCCCGATTTGGCGGTGGCCGGACATGAAATCTCGATGCGAAAAGGGATGAAAAGAGCGGAGGTCAAGCCGTATAGCCTGCAGGACTTTGCGCCCAAGGCAGCGAGCTTTGACGGCGTTTTCTCCCATGACACGCTCCACACCCTACCGGGGAAGGAGAAGCTGCTCGGCACTTTCGTAAATTGCCTGAAGCCCCGGGGGCATATCGCGATCACCGATTTCGTGGTTGCTCCGGGGATCTCGGCCGGTGACGAACGGCTGGCAAAATTCACGGGCCGGGCCGGGCAACTCAGCCATTTCTGGTCGGATCAGCAATATCAGGCGCAGTTGAGCGCCCTGAAATTCGATATCCGCATCGATGAGGACATCACCGCCAGTTACCGCAGCATGATCATCGAGGGCTGGGTCAATTTCACCGAGAGCGGCGGCAGCCGCAGCGCTGCCAAAGAGTTCCCCGATGAAATGGTGGCTGAGGCGGATTTCTGGACCCGAAGGACCGCCGCCATCGATTCCGGCATCATCCAGCTTCGCCGCTACCATGCGATCAAAATATGATCGTAGATTTAATCTAGTTATTTCAATCATTTAAGAAGGCGTGACGGGGCGGATCGGTGAGGTTGACAGGTGGGGGCCGCCCCACTATGTTCCCGCCGCAATTCGAGTTTGAAGGATACCGACCATGAAGGTCATTCATTCCCTGAAGTCGGCGAAGACGCGGCATAAGGATTGCCGCATCGTGCGTCGCCGCGGTCGGGTCTATGTGATCAACAAG
>DASYDA010000058.1:0-9541 GCA_036499865.1 Dongiaceae bacterium
GATGGCGAAAGAGTTGGCCGCCAAAGGCGAGATCGTCCTTTCCGACAAGAAGGGCGAAGACGAGTTGATCTACTAGGAATGACCGCGTGACCAAGGCCGTTATCCGCAAGTTCACCTTCGACAACGATTTCGACCGGCCGAGGCCGCAGCCGAAGCCGGAGGCCGTTGTCGTCGCGCCTGAACCCGTCGCCCCCCCGCCTCCGACATTCTCGGAGGAAGAGATGGCGGCGGCCGTGGCGGCGGCGCGGAAGAAGGCCTTGGCCGAAGGCGTCGCACAAGGGCGCACCGAAGCGATCAGCCAGCGTGACAAGCAGGTCGCAGGCGCGTTGATCGCCATCGGCAACAATCTTGGCGCGATCGAAAAAGGAACGCAGATCGGCGCGGAAACGCTCGCCGAGACGTCGGTCGGGCTTGGGCTATCCATCACCCGCAAGCTGTTCCCGGAATTGGCGAAGCGGCATGGCATTGCCGAAGTCGAGGCCGTGGCCAGGGAATGCCTGGAAAAGCTGAAGACGGAACCGCGCTTCCTCGTCAAGGTCTCGCAAGAGCATGCCGAAGAGCTCGGCAAACGGATCGATGAAGCCGCTGCCGCGCAGGGTTTCGAAGGCAAGATCTCGGTGAAAGCCGATACGGCGGTCAAGCCGGGAGACTGCCAGATTGAATGGGCCCAGGGCGGCCTGATCCGGCAAGGCGCCGATATCTGGAGCGGAATCGAATTGGCCTTGGAGCAAGGCTTGGCAAGCATGGCGACCAGCGCCGCCGGCTCGGAACAAGACGGCAAGCGCGGCAACGAGTGAGATCGAGGAGCGAATGATGGGCGACGAAGAGAACCTGCAGCTGACCGAATTCGAGAATGCCGGAGAGGCGCCGGAACCCGCCGCCGAGGTCGTGCGGAGCGGCGGCAAGGAGCTTGACGCGGTCTATGACGTGCCGGTTCAGGTCTCCGCGGTGCTGGGCCGGGCGTCGATGCAGGTCAGCCAGCTTCTGAAACTCGGGCGCGGCGCCGTGGTCGAGCTCGATCGAAAGGTCGGCGAGGCGGTGGACATTTACGTCAACAACCGGCTGGTGGCGCGGGGCGAAGTCGTGGTCGTGGAAGACCGCCTCGGCGTCACCATGACGGAAATCATCAAGACCGATCGCAGCGCGTAATGACCCTCCAACCCTGCTTGGAATCAAGGCAGAGCCAGGATCGCTTCCATGACTGACATGACAGGCGAACGCAACGAAACCCGGCCACGCATCGAGGCGGAAGCCTTCACCGGCCGCGATGCCCCCGTGCGCCTGCAGGCCAATCAGGGTTCGCTCGATTACGCGACCTTCCTGGGACTGTTCGGCGCCATCGCCCTCATTTGCGGCGCCATCTTCTTTGGCGGAAGCTGGACTGCTTTCATCAACATTCCGGCGATCATGCTGGTGATCGCCGGCACCTTCGCGGTCACGGCCGTGAGCTATTCGGTCCAGGAGATCGCGCAGGCTCAGCCGGTGATGCTGCGCACCCTGTTTCGCAACGGCCACACGCCGAACGAAGCGGCAATCCGCACGATGCAGCTCGCCGAACGCGGCCGCCGGCGCGGCATCCTGCAGCTTCAAGCCGAGCTTTTCGGCCTGCGCGCGGAGCCTTTCCTGCACCGCGCCATGACGATGCTGGTGGATGGAATCGCGATCGAGGAAATCGAGCGCAACCTGACTTTCGAAACCCATGCCATGATGCAGCGCCATGTGCGGTCCACCGGAATCCTCCGCCGGGCCGCTGAGGTCTCGCCAGCGATGGGGTTGATCGGAACCCTGGTCGGGCTGGTGCAGATGCTCGGCAGCCTCAACAGCCCGGAGCGGATCGGCCCGGCCATGGCGGTGGCATTGCTGACCACCTTCTACGGGGCCATCCTCGCCAATGTCGTGTTCCTGCCGCTTGCCAGCAAGCTGGAGCGCAATTCCGCTACCGAATTGCTGATCAATCAGATCTTCATTCTGGGCGCCATTTCCATCGGCCGGCAGGAGAATCCGCGTCGCCTGGAACTCGTCCTCAACACCATCCTACCCGCCAATCAGCGGGTCAAATATTTCGACTGAATTCGAGATCGGAGAAGCCATTATGCGATTGCTCATTGTTGGTTCCCTGGATGGCCATATAAGCGCCGCCGGCAAGATCGCTCTCTCGCGCGGCGCCAAGGTGGCGCATGTCAATGACATCGATCAGGCGATGCATGCCTTGCGCAACGGCCAGGGAGCCGATCTCGTCATGTTCGACGTCAATCTCGACGTTCAGCGGATGATCGAATGCCTGAAGCAAGAGCGCATCAACCTGCCGGTCGTGGCCTGCGGCATCGGATCCAGCGCGGAGATCGCCGTGCGCGCGATCCGCGCCGGCGCCAAGGAATACATCCCGCTGCCGCCGGATGCGGAACTGATCGCCGCCGTCCTCGCAGCGGTTGCCGAGGAAAGCTCAGCCTTCATCTTCAGCGATCCCAACTTGAGGACGGTCCTCCGCCTCGCCGACCAGGTCGCGCCCAGCGATGCCAGCATCCTGATCACCGGCGAATCCGGCACCGGCAAGGAAGTGATGGCGCGCTACATCCACACCCATTCGCGCCGCGCCCATAAAGCGTTCATTTCCGTCAACTGCGCGGCAATCCCGGAGAACCTGCTCGAATCCGAATTGTTCGGCCATGAGAAGGGTGCCTTCACCGGCGCCGTGGCGCGACGCATCGGCAAGTTCGAGGAAGCCAGCGGGGGCACCCTGTTGCTGGACGAGATCAGCGAAATGCATCCGCGCCTGCAGGCGAAACTGCTGCGCGCCGTCCAGGAGCGCGAGATCGATCGCGTCGGCGGCGCCCAGCCGGTCAAGGTCGATATCCGGCTGGTCGCCACCTCGAACCGGGACATGCAGGATGAAGTGCGCAAGGGCAATTTCCGCGAAGACCTGTTCTTCCGCCTGAACGTCATGGCTCTGGAATTGCCGCCGCTCCGGGATCGACCCGGCGATATCCCGCCCCTCGCCGCGCATTTCATGAAGAAATATGCCGAGGCGAATGGCATTGCCATCACCGGCATTTCGCCGGAGGTGATCGCCCTGCTGCTCGCCCATGAATGGCGCGGCAACGTCCGCGAACTCGAGAACACCATGCACCGGGCGGTACTCCTGGCGATGGGGCCGGTGATCGGGCCGGAAGCGATCATGCTAACCGGCGGGCGCGGACTGCCGGTTTCCCGGGCCGCGGAAGCGGCTCCCAACGGGGTCAGCACCGCCAAGGCGACGGATGCGGCGGGCAACATACCGGCACTGGTCGGAAAGACCGTGGCCGCGGTCGAACGCGACCTGATCATCGACACCTTGCAGCATTGTCTCGGCAACCGCACCCATGCGGCCAACATCCTCGGCATCTCGATCCGGACCTTGCGCAACAAGCTGAAGCAATACAACGAGGAAGGCGTCATGGTGCCCCCTTCGCACGGCGAACCGGACCAAGCTTCCGCCTGACCGCGTAGGGTCGTACGAATATGAGTGAGATTGCCAGCACCGAGACCGCGGCCCCGGCAGCAGCCGGCGGTGGCGTCGGCCGTTTCGATTTCCGACGAGCCGTCGCGTTCTTGCGGCGCGGCGAAATTCTCCTCGCTCTCGGCCTGATCGCGATTTTGACCGTGCTGATCCTGCCGATGCCGGCCTGGTTGCTGGACTGCTCGCTCGCCCTCTCCATCACCATGGCCGTGCTGATCCTCATGGTGGTGCTGCTGATCGAGAAGCCGCTCGACTTTTCGACCTTTCCGACGGTCCTGCTGCTCGTCACCATGCTGCGGCTGTCGCTCAATCTCGCTTCGACCCGCCTCATCTTGAGCCATGGACATGAAGGCACCGCCGCCGCCGGCCATGTTATTCAGGCTTTCGGCGGCTTCATCATGGGCGGCAACTACGTCATCGGCCTGATCGTCTTCGCGATCCTGGTCTTGGTGAATTTCGTCGTCATCACCAAGGGTTCCGGCCGTATCGCCGAGGTTTCCGCGCGTTTCAGCTTGGACGCAATGCCCGGCAAGCAGATGGCCGTCGATGCCGATCTCTCCGCTGGCCTGATCGACGAGAACGAAGCGCGGGCGCGGCGCAAGCAACTCGAAGACGAAAGCAATTTCTTCGGCGCCATGGACGGTGCCGCGAAATTCGTCCGCGGCGACGCCATCGCCGGCCTGGTGATCGTGTTCATCAACATCGTGGGCGGCATCATCATCGGCGTCGCGCAGCAAGGCTTGAGCATCGGCGATGCGGCGAAGTCCTATACCCTGCTGACCGTCGGCGACGGCCTGGTGACGCAGATCCCCGCCCTTATCGTCTCGACGGCATCCGGTATGCTGGTCACCAAGGCGGGCCTGGTCGGTTCGACCGACAAGGCCTTGTTCCGCCAGCTTTCCAGCTATCCGACCGCCCTCGGCCTGGCGGCATTCCTGATGGCGGTGATGGCCGTGCTGCCGGGCATTCCGACCATACCCTTCCTTTCCTTGGCGATCCTCGCGGGCACCGCGGCTTTCCTGGTCACCCGCCAGCAGAAGAAGGTCGTCCAAGCGGTCGCCAGCGAGAAGAAGACCAAGGCGGCGCAGGCGCCGGTGCTCGAGGAGCCGATCTCCACCGCTTTGTCGCTCGACGCCATCCGGCTGGAATTGGGCTACGGCCTGCTCGGGCTGATCAACACCGAACGCGGCCATCGCCTGACCGACCAGATCAAAGCCCTGCGGCGGCAGCTCGCGACCGAGATGGGCTTCATCCTGCCCGCGGTCCGCATTCAGGACAATCTGCAGATCAACGCCAATTCCTACATCGTGCGCGTCAAGGAGATCGAGGCCGGACGCGGCGATCTCCGACCGAACATGATCATGGTCATGGATCCACGCGGCGACAAGATCGGCATGGCCGGCGAGGAAACCACGGAACCCGCCTTTGGCCTGCCGGCGATGTGGGTGGATCCTTCCGCCCGCGAAGAGGCCCTGTTCCGCGGCTATACGGTGGTCGATCCCTCGACGGTGATCACCACGCACCTCACCGAAATCGTCAAGGACAACATGGCCGAGTTGCTCTCGCATGCCGAGACGCAGAAGCTGCTCGACGAATTGCCCAAGGAACAGCAGAAGCTGGTGGCGGATCTGATCCCCGGCCAGATCTCCGTGGGCGGCGTGCAGCGCGTCTTGCAGAGCCTGCTGGGCGAACGGGTTTCCATCCGCGACCTTCCGAACGTGCTGGAAGGCGTATCCGAAGCTTGCGGCTATTCGCGGAACATCACCTCGATCGTCGAACATGTGCGGGCCAGGCTGGCCCGGCAGATTTCAGACAGCGCTTCCGATACCGGCGGCGTCATTCCCCTGGTGACGCTCTCACCCGAATGGGAGCAGGCCTTCCAGGATGCGCTGCAGGGCGAAGGCGACGATCGCCATTTGGCGATGCCGCCCACCCAATTGCAGCAATTCATCCAGGCGGTCCGGCAGACTTTCGAACGCTTCGCTCTCATGGGAGAAACACCAGCGCTGCTGACCAGCCCCGGAATCAGGCCCTTCGTCCGTTCCATCGTCGAGCGTTTCCGCTCGACCACCACCGTCATGTCCCAGAACGAGATCCACGCCAAGGCGAAGATCCGTACCCTGGGTCAGATCTGACGGTGGGTGAAATCCTGGGCAGGTAAGACTCCGTATGCGGCTTCGAACGTTCAGCGCGGCCAGTATGAGCGAGGCCATGCGTCTGGTGCGGGACGAACTCGGTCCCGATGCCGTCATTCTGAATACCGAGACCCAAGGCCGAGCGGTCAAGGTGACGGCGGCCCTGGACCGGACGGCGATGATCGAGCCGGCGCCTTCGCCGGTGGAAGACCCACTGGAGGCAATCAGCGCGGTCCTGGATTTCCATCGGATTCCCAATCCGCTGTTCGACCGTCTGGTGAATATCGCAGCGAACTTCCTCCTGGAGAATCCGCGGCAGGCTCTCGGGGCGGCGCTCCGCACCCGGCTTGGCTATTCGCCGATTCTGGAAAAACGCCCGGAACGGCCGATCATGCTGGTCGGTCTCCCCGGCGCCGGGAAGACCGCGACCCTGGCGAAGCTCGCCGCCGGCGCCAAGTTGGCCAACTGGCCGGTCGTCGCGATCACCTGCGACCTTGCCAAGGCGGGCGGGATCGATCAGCTCGCCGTCTATGCCAAGGCTTTGGAGATCACCGCTTACCAGGCGAAGAACGCCAAGGCGCTGGAGCGGGCGGTCGCGGCGGCGCCCGAGGGTGCCGTCGTCCTGATCGACACCGCCGGTACCAATCCCCTGCGGCCGGTGGAGCTATCGATCTTGTCCGAATTCGCAGGTGCAGCAAAAGCCGAGCCGGTCCCTGTGTTGGCCGCAGGCGGAGATGTCGCGGAATCCGCGGAACAGGGCCAATTGTTCAGTGAAATCGGCTGCCAGCGCCTGATCGCTTCCCGAATCGATGCCGTTCGTCGTTACGGGGGAATTCTGGCCGCGGCGGATGCCGGGCAATTGGCCTTGGCGGAGTTCGGCGTTTCGCCGGAAATCGCCAAAGGCCTGATGTTTTTCGGAGCAGACGCGTTGGCGCGCCTGTTGATGCCGCAAGAGATGGCGAAACCCTATAAAACCGCGCAGAATGCAGTTCAGTCGCACTCCGATTCCCGTTTGGATTCGGATACGCCGCATTCCCCGCCGAACAGCACGGAAGCGACCTTGGAAGCTAAATCATGAGTGACCTGCAGACGCATCCTTCAACGGTTGCCACCGATGCGCGGGTTGCGAACGCAATTGCGATAGCTTCCGGCAAGGGCGGTGTGGGCAAGACCTGGCTCAGCATCTCATTGACCCATGCGCTGGCCAAAGCCGGTCAACGCGTTCTGCTGTTCGATGGCGATTTCGGGCTCGCCAATATCGATGTCCAGCTTGGAATCCAGCCGAGCACGGATCTCGGCACGGCGTTGGAACGGCAAATGCCGCTCAGCCGCGCGATCATCAACTATCCGGTAGGCGGTTTCGACCTCATCGCCGGCCGGTCCGGGTCCGGAAACCTGGCCAACATGCCGATCGGCCGCCTGCAGGCTTTGGCGGCGGGCCTGAAATCGATGAGCGAATCCTATAGCCGGATTGTCATCGACCTCGGTGCCGGCATCGAACGGCCGGTGCGGTATCTGGCCGGTCACGCCGCCCACTGCGTCGTCGTTACGACCGACGAGCCGACGGCGCTGACCGACGCTTACGCCTTGATCAAGATGCTGACCTTGGACGGCAATGAGACCGGCCAGGAGACGCCGATCGGCGTGGTGGTCAATATGGCCTCCAGCCGTGAGATCGGCCAGCGCACCTTCGAGACTCTGGCCAAGGCCTGCGACCGTTTCCTGAAGCGGCGCGTGCCCCTGCTGGGTGTCATCCGCCGCGACCCCAAGGTGCGCGACAGCATATCGACGCAGACCCCGCTGCTGGTCCGGTATCCCAACAGCCCCGCCGCGCAAGATGTCGAGGCCCTCGCCCAAAGGCTCATCGAGCTCGGGGAGCCCGTCATGGATCCGCAGGCTACGCAAAGCTCATGAGCGATACCGTCAGTCCGGTCGGCCGCGTATTACCCAATATCGCGACGCCGACGCTGCAGACTGGCACGATCGCGGATCCGCCACGGAATTTGGCCGCCCTCGCTCCGGGAACCATCGTGAAGGGCACCGTGATGGGCCGCGGCAACGATGGCCTCGTTTCGGTGGCCCTCGACCAGGGAACGGTCAAGGTGGCGACGAATGCGCAGCTGCCGCCTGGGAGTTCGGTGATCCTGGAAGTGCGCAATGCCGGCGACCGCCTGCAGGTGCTGATCCTTGCGGTCGAAAGCAACAATGCCAGGCAGGCGCAGACATCGACGCCGCAGGCATCGACGCAGACATCGCAGCCGGCAGGTTCGACCACTCCGGCATCGGCGAACTCTTCGGGCGCCGCGGTCTCGGGCTCCGGAGGCACTGTTTCGTCGGGTACCTCCGGCATCGGAACCGCCGGGAGCGCCGCGTCGGGCGGTGCCGCTTCTGCATCGGGCACGGCTGGCAACGCAGCGATCAATCCCGCACCGCCGGTCGAGGTTC
Organism: Dongiaceae bacterium; assembly: GCA_036499865.1. GTDB lineage: Bacteria > Pseudomonadota > Alphaproteobacteria > Dongiales > Dongiaceae > Dongia. The sequence continues at coordinate 8,077 of DASYDA010000058.1, forward strand.
CGACGATCGAGGTGGTCGGCAGCAGCATCAAGGGTGTCGTCGTGCAGGCCCCTCCTCCCGCCTCGCTGTTGAATATCCCGGCTCCGGATCCGGTGCTCTTTACGGCGTCGCCATCCGGGCCGATCGCGGTCCCTTCGGATGTCGTGCTGAAGGCGCAACTCCTGGCTCAGACCCTGCAGATCGTGGCGCCGGAGGCGCTCCCGATATCGGCGGGTATTCCGGAAGCGCTTCCGCTTCCCGGCGGAGCGACGGCGGGCGTTCCCCCGTTTCCGCCGGCCCCGCTTCCATCAACCCCGCCTGTATCAACCCCGCTTCAATCCGTGCCTGTGGATCCGTTGCTGGACATCGTCACGTCCTTGCCCGCCGGAACATCTCCCTCGGCAGCCGGAATCGCGCTCCAGCCGGAAGTCGCCGCCAAGATCCTCGCGCTCTTCAGCGGCGATGCGCCCCAGCCGAATCCTGTTCCCGGCACCGCCGCAACGGCGCTGACCGGATCCGTGCCCAACGCGGCGATCCCGACGGGATTGCCGAGCCCGCTTCAAGCAGGCGGACTTGCGTCAGCCGTGCTTCCTGCGGGCACCGAGCTTACGCTGCACGTCATCGCCGTTCTTCCCGGCCCGGGGCAAGCTCTCGAGATCGCACCTGAAGCCGCACGCCTGGCGCTGGCGACAGCGCCCCTGGTCGGTCGCGTGCTGGGCTATACCAAGGCGGGGTTCCCCGTGGTGGACACCCCGGCAGGCGCGGTGATGCTCCAGCAGAAGGCGCGACTGCCCGTCGGAACCCAAGTGGCGTTGGCTTTCGAGATCGACCAGCCGCGTCGTGCCGATGCCCTGCCGATGCCCACCACGCCTCAGCAGGCGATACTGTACTATTCGCGCGGCTGGCCTACGCTCGAGGATCTGTTCGCGGCATTGTCCGCCGGTCCCGCACAAAGCGATCCCGACAGTCCCGCCGATAACCCATTGACGCGCCTATTGCCGCAAGCGGGACCGAAACTGGCGGCCGGCCTGCTCAATGCCGCGGCGGCATTGCGCTCCGGCGATATCGAGCAGTTCCTCGGCGCGTACTTGGCATCGCGCAAGCTGCCGGCGGGAAAAGAAGACGTCGTCCGGCGCATGCGCCAGGAATTCTCACAGATCTCGGAACTCGCCAAGGACCGGCCCGATGTCGATTGGCGTGCGCTGTTCCTGCCCGTCTATGACGAGCGGATCGGCCTCACCCAGATCAATCTCTATTACCGCCAGGGCCACGGGAACGACAAAGACGAGCCGGAGCAGAAGAATTCCGGCACCCGCTTCATCGTCGAGGTAAACTTCGCATTGCTCGGCGCCTTCCAGCTCGACGGCTTGGTCCGCCGCAAGCGCTTCGACCTGATGATCCGCAGCCGCAAGCGGCTGACACAAGCGCAGCGCCGCGAGATCCACGGCATATTCGAGGAAGCGGTGACTCTCGGCGGCTATGCCGG
>DASYDA010000059.1:0-6838 GCA_036499865.1 Dongiaceae bacterium
TCGTCGCGATGGGTGCGGCTGCTCCATTGATAGAGCAGGACGCCGGCGCCCCAGGAGATCCCGGCCGCCAGGGCGAACAGCACCGGCCCGAGTTCGGCCCGGCCGCCGGACAGCGCCACCAGCAGCGTGCCGACCATCGCCAGCGAGGCCGCGATCCAGCGCCGCGGGCCGGCGCGCTCCTTCAGCACAAGATAGCCGATCACCAGAACCCAGAACGGCATCGTATAGGTGAGTACGGCGCTCTTGCCGGCCTCGCCGAATTTCACCGCGACGGCGCCCAGGCCGAAATTGCCCGCCGTCTGGAAGATGCCCACCAGGATGGCGGCCTTGGGCGAGACTATGCGGAGGTTGCGGCCCTGCAGTTTCGCGATCGCCAGCAGGATCGGCCCACCGATCAGGCAGCGCGTCGCGCTATAGGTGAAGGCGCCGGCATAGCCGAGACCGATCTTCATCACCGCCCAGTGATAGCCCCAGATCATCGAAAGGCCGAGGATCGCCAGCACCGAGACGAGCGGCGAGAGCGTCTTTGTCGGTGCCGTCGATTCGGCCATGGGGGGAGATGCTTCCTGCTGCGGGATCAGTCGCCGGTGGCGAGGCGCTCGACCAGTTGTTTCACCGTGGGGATGAAGCCGCCGGCATAGAAGGGATCGTCGCGGAAGCGATAAGCATTGTGGCCGGCGAACATGAGCTGGTCGTCGATCCGGTCGGAATGGCTGATCTCCTGCAACGTCTTCTGGATGCAGAAGCTCCGGGGATCGGCCTTGCGGCCCGTGGTGCCATGCTCGTTCTGCGACCAGTTCGAAAAGGCGCAGGCCGAGAGGCAGCCCATGCAGTTGATCTGGTCGGTGAGGATCTCGTTTTCCTTTTCCGGCGTGACGAAGATCAGCGTCGAATCCGGCGTGCGCATGGCATCGGTGAAGCCTTTATCGACCCATTCCTGGGCCCGCAGCTTGTCGGCCGCGGTGAGATAGACCAGGCGCCCGCGGGCACCCACTGGGAACGGCCATTCATGCTCGCCGACCTTGCTCTGGCTATAGGCGACCTGGTGCTCGGAGCGCGCCCTCAGCTCGTCGAGGAAGGGATTGCTGACCGCGGAAGAGTAGAAGCCGGTCGGGCTGAAACGGTTGAGATAGACGTCGCCTTCGTTGAGATGCAGCAGACGCTGCTTCCAGGCATCGGAGATCGGGCTTTCCTGGGTCAGCAGCGGCCGGGTGCCGAACTGGAAGGCGATCGGGCCGACATCCGGATCGCCGATCCAGTCCGCCCATTCGCGCAAATACCAGACGCCGCCCGCCATCACGATGGGTGTCTTGTCGAGTCCGCATTCCTCGCGCATCAGCTTGCGCAATTCCACGATGCGCGGGAAAGGCGGCTGCGGCTGTTTCGGGTCTTCCACATTGGAGAGGCCGTTATGGCCACCCGCCAGCCAGGGATCTTCGTAGACGACACCGCCCAGCCAATCCTGAAATTTGTGATAGGCGCGCTTCCAGAGCGCGCGGAAAGCGCGCGCCGATGAAACGATCGGATAATAGTGCACGCCGTAATGCGCACAGATCTCGGCGATGCGATAGGGCATGCCGGCGCCGCAGGTGACGCCGTGGATCAAGCCCTTGGCACCGTCCAGCACACCATGCAGGACGCGCTCCGATCCCGCCATCTCCCAGAGCACATTCATATGAATGCGGCCATGGCCGTTCGAAGCCTCATGGGCGATCTGCGCCTGGGCGATGCCGCCCTTGATCGCGTAGTTCAGCAACTCTTCGTGGCGCTCGCGCCGGGTCTTGCCGCGATAGACCTGGGGGATCGGCCGGCCCTGGGAATCGTAGGAATCCGCATTCACACCGGAGAAAGTGCCGACGCCCCCGGCCGCAGCCCAGGCGCCCGAGGATTCGCCATTCGAGACGGAAATGCCCTTGCCGCCTTCCACCAGCGGCAGAACTTCCCGACCCGAGATCATCAACGGCGACAATGGCTTCAACGCGAAACTCCCAGAAATACGCCCGGTCCTGACGGCTGAGTTCGAGACAGCCGGAGGAAAATCACCGGAGCTCAAACAACCCAGCCGCTATGAATCATTATAACCCTTTGGCAAGCCGCGCCAATATGCGGCCGGGGGCGTCGCTGAAGACGCCATCCACGCCCCAGCCGATCAACTGAGCGGCGCGCTCGGGATCGTTGATCGTATAAACCAGCACGCCGTAACCGGCCTGCTTGATTTCCTCGACCCATTGCGGCGTCGCATCGTCGTTGCCGATATTGACGCTGATCGCCGCGACGCCGCGCGCCTGGGACAGCCAATCGATGGGATGCCCGTCGAACAGGATCCCGCGCGGAAATTCCGGTGCGGCGGCCTGGACGGTGCGAAGCGAATCCAGGACAAAGCTGGAAATCAGCGGCTTCTCTTTATCGGCCGGCCAGATCTTGCGCAGTTCCGCCATGATGACTTCGGCGGTCTCCACGTCGCGGCCGGGACAGGGCTTGATCTCGACATTGCATTGGAGATCGAGTTCGTTCAGCAAGGTCACGGTCTCGGCCAAGGTCGGCAGCTTGGCGCCGGCAAAGCGCGGATTGTACCAACCGCCGGCATCGAGCTGCTTCAGTTCCGAGAGCGTTTTCAGCCGCGCCGCACCCTTGCCGTTGGTGGTGCGGTCAAGATCGTCGTCATGCAGCAGGAAGACTCGGCCTTCGGCGGAAAGCTTGGCGTCGAATTCAACCCAGCGCGCGCCTTCGGCCGCCGCTTGGCGGAAGCTTTCCAGCGTGTTCTCGGGGGCTGCCGCAGCCGCCCCACGATGACCGATGACCTGAGGAAGCTTGAGATTCATGCGCGCACCCCGGAAAGAGTCATCGGCCCCTCACCCTCTGCCCTCTCCCTCGAGGGGAGAGGCTCGGGTGAGGAGCCGACGGGTGTAACCGCAGATTATTCCGGAGCGCCGCCCTGGCGTTCCGTGTTGCGCTGGGCCCGGCGTTCGGCATCCTGCGTAGCGACCTGCTCGCTGATGTCGGCGCCGGTCTGCTGATCGATCACCTTCATGCTGAGCTTGACCTTGCCGCGATCGTCCATGCCGATCACCTTGACCTTGACCGGCTGACCGACCTCGACCACGTCGGAGACCTGCTTCACCCGCTGCGGGGAGAGCTCGCTGATATGGACGAGGCCGTCGCGCGTGCCCAGGAAGTTCACGAAGGCGCCGAAATCCATGATCTTCACGACCTTGCCGTCATAGACCACGCCGACTTCCGGTTCCGCGACGATGCCACGGATCCAGTTGATCGCCTTCTCGGCGGCGACGGCATCCACCGCCGCGACCTTGATCGTGCCATCGTCCTCGATGTCGATCTTGGCGCCGGTCACTTCGGTGATCTCGCGGATCACCTTGCCGCCGGTGCCGATCACTTCGCGGATCTTGTCCTTCGGGATGTTGATCACGGTGATGCGCGGCGCGTTCTGATTGACGGCATCGCGGGCGCCGGTCAGCGCCTTGGCCATTTCGCCGAGGATGTGAAGACGGCCACCCTTGGCCTGGTCCAGCGCGATCTTCATGATCTCGGCGGTGATGGAGGTGATCTTGATATCCATCTGCAAGGCGGTGATGCCCTGGTCGGTACCGGCCACCTTGAAATCCATGTCGCCGAGATGATCCTCGTCGCCCAGGATGTCGGAGAGCACGGCGAACTTGTCGCCTTCCTTGATGAGACCCATGGCGATGCCCGCCACCGGACGCTTCAGCGGCACGCCGGCATCCATCAACGCCAGCGAGGTGCCGCAGACGGTCGCCATCGAGGACGAGCCGTTGGATTCTGTGATCTCGGAAACGATCCGCAGCGTGTAGGGGAATTCGTCGCCCACCGGCAGCATCGGATGCACCGCGCGCCAGGCCAACTTGCCGTGGCCGATTTCGCGACGGCCCGGCGAGCCCATGCGGCCGGCTTCACCCGTCGAATAGGGCGGGAAATTGTAGTGCAGCATGAACTTTTCGCGATATTCGCCGGTCAGCGCATCGATGATTTGCTCATCCTGGCCGGTGCCGAGGGTTGCCACCACCAGGGCCTGGGTTTCGCCGCGGGTAAACAAAGCGGAGCCATGGGCGCGTGGCAGCACGCCGACTTCGGAGACGATCGGGCGCACGGTCTTCAGATCGCGGCCGTCGATCCGGCCGCTGGTCGCGAGAATGTTGCCGCGGACGATGTCCTTCTCGAGATTCTTGAAGAGCTTGCCGACCAGTTCGGCCTTCTTCTCGTCGGTGCCGAGCGCTTCCTTGGCGTTCTTCTTCACTTCCGCGACCTTGTCGGTGCGGGCCTGCTTGGCCAGCACCTTGTAGGCATCGGCCAGCGAAACCGAGAACTGGGCCTTCAGCGCGCCGGCGACTTCCTCGGCGGCCGGATCGGCCTCTGCCAGCGCCCAAGGCTCCTTCGCCGCCTGTTCGGCGAGCTCGATGATCGCATTGATCACTGGCTGAAACTGCTGATGGCCGAAATTGACGGCGCCCAGCATGATCTCTTCGCTGAGTTCTTGGGCTTCCGATTCCACCATCAGCACGCCCTCGGCAGTGCCGGCGAGAACCAGGTCGAGCTTCGATTCCGGCAGGTCGCTGAGCTTCGGGTTGAGCACGTATTGGCCGTTTATATAACCGACGCGGGCGGCGGCGATCGGGCCCATGAAGGGGATGCCGGAAATCGTCAGCGCGGCGGAAGCGCCGACCAGCGCGACGATATCGGGATCGTTCTCCATGTCATGGCTCAAGGTGGTGCAGACCACCTGGGTTTCGTTCCGGTAAGCGCCATGGAACAGCGGACGGATTGGTCGGTCGATCAGGCGCGAGGTGAGCACTTCCTTCTCGGTCGGCCGGCCCTCACGCTTGAAAAATCCGCCGGGGATCTTGCCGGCGGCAAAGGTCTTTTCCTGGTAGTTGACGGTAAGCGGGAAGAAATCGATGCCCGGCTTCGGCGATTTGGCGCCCACGGCGGTGCAGAGCACCACGGTGTCGCCATAGCTGGCGAGCACGGCGCCGTCGGCCTGGCGCGCGATACGGCCGGTTTCGAGCACGAGCTTGCGCCCGCCCCACATCAATTCCTTGCGAAAAATCTTGAACATCTAAAGGTCCTTCCGGACTCCCGCCTTCGGGAAATTTGCCCTTGGGAGAATCCTGTCAGCGTTGCGCGACCATTGTGACGCCGGACCCGCGGAAACAACGCATGAAGGAAGCGTTGCTTGCGTCGGCCCGGCCCCGTCGGATCCCACCCCGCCGGCCGCATATACTTGGTGGGATTCCCTAAATACACCAATCCCGCTCCGGAGGCTCCGAAGCGGGATACGGCGAACTCAAATCAGCGGCGCAGACCCAGGCGTGAAATCACTTCCTGATAGCGCGTGCTGTTCTTCTTCTTGAGATAATCGAGCAAGCGGCGGCGTTGACCGACCATGACCAGCAGGCCGCGGCGAGAATGGAAATCCTTCTCGTGGCCCTGCAGGTGTTCGGTCAGATTCTTGATCCGCTCGCTCAAGATGGCGACTTGGACTTCCGGAGAACCGGTGTCGTTGTTGCCCTTGGAATACTCTTTGATAACTTCCTGTTTCCGCTCTGCGGTGATCGACATCGGGTTCTCCTTTCGAGAGCTAAAGGTTCATCACGCGCACCGGAACGAGCTCGCCCGCTTCGAAACGGGTTAAAGCGACGAGCCTGCCTTCGGACATGGCGCAAACCATGCCCCCCGGGGAGAATTCCCGAATACGGTCGCGGTCTTGGCGGTGGAGCAATCCAACCGGTTGCCCGGACCGAAGGCGTATCGCCTCGGTGGCCGTCAAGGCCAACGCCGGGATGTCGTCCAGCGCGGTCTCGATCGGCAAAACGTGTTTAAAAGCGGCCGGACTATGGCCCAAAGCCTTCAGGGGGTCCAGCGAAATCGCCCCCGCTTCGGTGAAGGGCCCCACCCCCAGCCGGCGCAAGGCGGAAACATAGCCGACAGTACCCAGAACCTTGGCCAGATCCCGGGCTAAGGCCCTCATATAAGTGCCTTTTCCGCACTTTACCTGGAACACGGCTTGGTCCGGATCGGGCCGTTCGGCCAACCGCAGATCGTCGATCCGAACCTTGCGAGGCTGGAGTTCGACTTCCTGGCCGTCTCGGGCAAGATCATAGGCCCGCTCACCCGCCACCTTGATCGCCGAGAAGGCCGGCGGGGTTTGGTCGATCTCACCGATGAAGCGCGGCAGGACGGCCGTGATTTCGGCATCGGTCGGGCGCTGGTCGGAGCGCGCGGTCACCTCGCCCTCGGCGTCGTCGGTGGTGCGGGTTTCCCCGAATTGCAGGGTAAAGCGATAGAGTTTCTCGCCGTCCATCACGAAAGGTACGGTCTTGGTCGCCTCGCCGAGCGCGATCGGCAGGATGCCGGTCGCCAGCGGATCGAGGGTGCCGCCATGCCCCGCCTTCTGGGCGTCGAACAGGCGCTTCACCGCGGCGACGGCGGCGGTCGAAGTGACGCCGGCCGGCTTGTCCAGGATCACCCAGCCATCGACCTTCTGGCCCTTCTTGCGGCGAGCCATCAGTCATCGTCCTTGTCTTGGGAATCCGCATCTTGCGCAGGCCCGAGATCGCGGGCGACGGCGGGATCGTGGAGCGCCGCTTCGATGCGGCTCGCCTGCTCAAAGCTCTCATCGAGCCGGAACCTGAGGCTGGACGAAAACTGCATCTTCACTTCTCGGGCAAGAAGGCCGCGGAAGAATCCGGCGGCGCGGTTGAGCGCCTTGATGATCACAGCATCGGATTCGGCATTGCGCTCCACGGTGGCACCCAGCGGCACCACGAAGACTGTGGCGTTGCGGAGATCCGGACTCATGCGG
>DASYDA010000060.1:0-10008 GCA_036499865.1 Dongiaceae bacterium
CTGTTCATCGGCGAGGACAGCGGGCTGCACGTGAACAACTTCCTCTGGGCCTTCAACGTTGATACCAAGCAATTGACCCGCTTGCTCTCGACGCCGGCGGGCGCGGAATCGACCGGTCTCCATGCCGTCGATCAGGTGAACGGCTTCACCTACATCATGAGCAATTTCCAGCATGCCGGCGATTGGGAGCTGGAAAAGGATGCCTCCGGCAACGTGACCGGCGGCCTCCATGTGAAGGTCTACGCCACGCTTGAGCCGATGATTAAGTCGAACTACGGCGACAAGCGCGGCAAGCTGGGCGGCGCGGTTGGTTATCTGACCGGCATTCCTGCGACGGCGTGATCACTTTCTAAATCCTCGACCCCTCAACTTCTCGGGCCCGGCGCTCTCCGCCGGGCCCGTTTTCTTTGGGCGACGCCCGGCCTCGGTTGGGCGGGATCGACCCCGCCAATGGCGTTTCTCCCACGAAGGCTTATATTCGCGTTGCGACGGTTACTGTGGATCACGCCGGACAACAGCAGAAAAGCTGACACCGCGAGGAAGTTCTGGGAAGAGTTTCGATGACTTATTGCGTCGGTCTGGCGGTGCGGGAAGGCCTGGTTCTGATTTCGGATACCCGAACCAATGCCGGCCTCGACAACATCGCCTGTTTCCGCAAGCTCCATGTCTTCGAGAAACCGGACGAGCGCGTCATGGCGATCGCCAGTTCAGGCAATCTCTCGATCACCCAGGCGGTGATCAGCGTGCTGCATGAAGGGCTTCCGGACCCCGATAGCGGCGAACTCAAGACCCTGGACGACGCACCCTCGATGTTCCATGCCGCGCAGATGGTGGGAAGGGCGGTGCGCGAGGTCTATCGCATCGATGGACCCAGCCTTGAGCAGCATGCCTCGAATTTCGATATCGCTCTGCTGCTGGGCGGTCAGATCAAGGGCGGGCGACTGCAGCTTTTCATGATGTATTCGGCGGGCAATTTCATCGAAGCGTCTTCGGACACACCCTTTCTGCAGATCGGCGAACACAAATACGGCAAGCCGGTCCTGGATCGCGCCATCAGCTACGACACCGAGATCTACGATGCTCTCAAAATCGGCTTGATCTCCATGGATTCCACAATGCGTTCCAATCTCGGGGTCGGCTTGCCGCTGGACGTCCTGGTCCTGCGGCGCGACGCCCTGAAGCCCGAGCTCAACTATCGGATCGAGGCCGAGGATCCCTATTTCTCGGACCTCCGGCATCGCTGGTCGGAGGCCTTGCGCGCGGCCCATCTCAACATCCCCCGGCCGCCGTATAAGACCAAAGATCCGGCGCGCTAGAGCTCAGGCCTCGTTCCCAACCACTTGCAAGGAAAGCGGGCGATCGTCGGGCGTTCGGTCAAACAGCCTGCAATATTTGTCCACGATCTCCTGATACGGGAACTGCTTGGTGAATTGGCGCTGCACCGTCTGCGGCGTCATCTGCTCCCGCAACAGACGCGCTCCGACCTCCTGCAGCGCCTGTGCGAAAGCGAGGGCATTGTCCAGCGGAGCGAGCCGGCCAAGCTCCGGGTTGTTGAGGAATTCCGGAAACGCGCCCACGGTGGTGGCGACGATCGGGCGGCCACGCGCCAGAATCTCGAGCGCCGCCAGGCATTGTCCTTCCGATACGGAGGAAAAAGCGAACAGGTCGCAGTGATCGATGGCGGCGCCCACCCAATGGTGCGGCACGTTGCCGTGGAATTGGATGCGGTCCGTCAGACCTTTTGCGGCGGCGGCGGCCTCTATGTCCGGCTTGGTCGGACCGTCGCCGAAAAGATGCAGCTCCCAGGAGATCGGTGCAACGCAGGCTCCGGTCCGCCCCGCGACGAGATGATCGAAAGCCTCGATGAGGTAAACCAGATTCTTCTGCTGCGCCAAGCGTCCCAGAAAACCGAGACGGAGCTTGTCGCGGTTGTAGAGAAACGGGCGCAGCTCGTCGCCTTTGGGCGGGATACAGGGGATCGTATCGACCGCGCCGCGATAGCCATATTCACGGAGTTCTTGGGCGAAACCCGGCGCCTGCACGACGATGGAATCGAAGATGTTCAGCATCGCCGCGCCGGGTCCGGGTGCAGGCCACATCTCCTTCGGGCGATAAGCTGTCACATAGACAAATCGGTGGCGACCGCGCTTCGCGATCCGGCGCAAGCAGTGGAGCAGGGGCAAAGGCGGGATCTTGGTAAAGACGATGATGTCATGCTTGAGGACATCGACCATGCTATGGCGGGCAAGCAGTGTGAAATCCGGCGCCGATATCCGGCATGCCCATCGGAACGCTTGCCGCCTCACCTTGATCCCGGCACGTGTCGCACCATCGAGCAGTGGATTTTTAGGGCCCCAACAGAGAAGGCTGACTTCGTGGCCCCGCGAAGCGAGAACCGGCGCCAGATCGTAAATGAAAGTCTCGATACCACCCGGGGGCGTGAACCCCCCGGCAATGAATAAGATCTTCAAGCGAAAATCCCCCCATAACCGCCCAAAGTTACAATTTTATGTATCCTGTGGCGGGGATCGGTTACCTGTCGATACAGCCTTCAGTTGGTACTCGTATGCCCTACGCCTTTTGGATGATCCCCTACGCCCATTGCCCGGTTGGTGCGGCGGCCCGCGCCAGCGGAGAATTCGACCACGGGAGAATAGGGGGCGCACAAAGCCGTTTATGGTTACGTCACTCTTGGTGATATTCGTCGCTATCTGCGCATTTCTCCTGCTTCAGGGCATGTTGAGGCGCGGCGCCATCTACGAATATCCGTTCCTGGCAGGGGCGGTGATGGTGGGCTTTGTACTTCCTCAGCTCATTGGGTTGCAGCACGACAGATTCCTACCACCTGGCGCGCTGGAATCAGCATTGGTCGTGATCAATCTCTGCGCCGTGATGTGCTGGTTGGGCGCGGCGATGGCAGGCCCGCCGCGCCGAAAGCCGGAATGGGTGTATGACGACCGGCGACTGATGATGGTCAGTGCGCTTCTGCTTCTGGTGGGCGCCTATTTCTATTACGCGATCAGCCGGCTGCCGGCCGAGATGGTCGAAAATACCCAATGGACCGGATTGCCGGTGGCCTACCTTTTCTTCGCCCGTATGCTGACCTACGGCTTCGCGATCGCCGTTCTGATGTTTGCGCGCAGCGGGTCACGCATCGCGCTGCTTCTCGCATTGTTCGGAGCATTGTTCTATTTCGATCGAATCGTGTTCGGCGGGCGACGCCTCGATACCGGCGAGTTCGCCATGATCATCCTGCTCGCATGGTTTTTTCAACGCGACCGTTGCCTTCCGCGGCCGGCAATGCTCGCCTCGCTTGTTGTCGGCGCGCTGGTCATCAACAGCATCGGCGATTACCGGTCGATCAGCGGGAAGGAAGGCGGCCCGCAATGGAATGATATCGCCAATATCGATTTCACCGGCAATTTCCAGAGATTGACGGAACAAGGCGGTGCCGAGCTCACCAATGCCGTCCACATCATCGGCGCGGTCGGCAACACGATGGAATTCGATCTTGGGGTCTTTCATTGGAACCAGTTGGTCTTCGCCTATGTGCCGGCGCAGCTGATCGGTTCCGACTTCAAGCAGGCGCTCTATCTGCCGATATCTTCACCGGCCTATGAGCAGTATTTCTACACCCCGCCCATGGGCAGCACACTGACCGGCTTCAGCGACGCTTATGCGTCCTTTTGGTATTTCGGTTGCTTGAAGTTCTTCATAATCGCCTTCTGTATGCAAAAGCTCTGGTGGCATGCGCGCGAGGGCAGTTTCCTGGCTCAGATTTGCTATATGCTGCTGCCGATTCAGGCGCTTGAGGCGATCACCCATACCACGCAAAACTTCCTCTCGCCCTGGGTGCATATGGCGATCTTCCTGTTGCCGGCGCTTTATCTCGCCCGCAAGCGTCAACCGCGAGACCGGCAAGCGAAAATCAGCGATCCTCCCGAATTGGCTTCACTGCCAAGCCATTAGCGCAAAATTCATAAAGCCGATCGGCTCTCCCGATCTTGCGATCTGGTGGTCATTGCGCCGCCATTCCGGGTAAACTGGACCCGCGAATCGTTCGCAAGGAATTCCGAATGCCCTATGCCGATTTCGTCCATCTCCGCGTCCATTCCGCCTATTCGCTGTCGGAGGGCGCGATCGCACCCAAGGCCTTGGCCGAACTCGCCAAGCGCAACGAAATGCCGGCGGTGGCGGTCACGGATACCGGCAACCTCTTCGGCGCCATGGAGTTCGCGAACTATGCCAAGGAGGCCGGCGTACAGCCGATCACCGGCTGTCTGCTGGGAATCGCGCGGCCGGACCAGGATTCCCATGCCGTGCGACAGGCGCCGCCGGATCGGATTGTGCTGCTGGCCCAGAACGAGGCCGGCTATGCGAATTTGATGAAGCTTTCCTCGAAAGCCTTCATCGCGAGCGAGGCGGGAACCTTACCCCATGTCGCTTTGGCCGACCTGACCGGCCAGACCGACGGATTGATCGCCTTGACGGGCGGACCCATGGGCCAGGTCGGGCGGTTGTTGGGCGACGGGCAGGCAGATGCTGCGGCCGAGGCGCTGCAGCATCTCGCCACTCTGTTTCCGGGCCGTCTTTATGTCGAGCTCATGCGCCATGGCACCGAAATCGAGGAGCGGGTCGAGCCCGGCTTGATCGATCTCGCCTATAGGTTCGACCTGCCTTTGGTCGCCACCAACGACGTCTACTTTTCCGACGAAGGCATGCATGCCGCCCATGACGCGCTGCTCTGCATCGCCGAGGGCACCTATGTCGGCGAGGAGAAGCGCCGCCGCGTCACCCGCGAGCATCGCTTCAAATCCTCCGGCGAAATGAAGAAGCTCTTCGCAGACATACCCGAAGCCATCGACAATACATTGGTGATCGCCCGGCGCTGCGCCTTCATGCCGCCGTCGCGCAAGCCGATTCTGCCGCCCTTCACTTCGGACGGAAACGAGATCGATGTGCTGCGGGAGAAGGCACGCACCGGCCTCGATGCGCGGTTGAGCGCTATCGACGTCGATGAGGCGGCGGCGAAGCCTTATCGCGAGCGGCTGGAATTCGAGCTCGGCGTCATCATCCAGATGGGATTCGCCGGTTACTTCCTGATCGTCGCCGATTTCATCCAATGGGCAAAGGCGCATGAGATCCCGGTGGGTCCGGGCCGCGGCTCGGGGGCGGGTTCCGTGGTCGCCTGGTCCTTGACCATCACCGATCTCGATCCCTTGCGCTGGGGATTGCTGTTCGAGCGGTTCTTGAACCCGGAACGCATCTCCATGCCGGATTTCGACGTCGATTTCTGCCAGGATCGGCGCGACGAAGTGATCCGCTATGTGCAGGGCAAATACGGCACCGACCGCGTCGCCCAGATCATCACCTTCGGTAAGCTGCAAGCGCGGGCGGCCGTGCGCGATGTGGGCCGCGTGCTGCAGATGCCCTATGGGCAGGTGGATCGGCTCTCCAAGCTCATCCCCAACAATCCCGCCAACCCGATCAAGCTGAAGGATGCCATCGAGGGCGAGCCGCAGCTCAAGAGCGCGATCGGTGAAGACCCTTCGGTCGCGCGCCTGATGGAAATCGCCGTCAAGCTGGAGGGGCTTTATCGCCACGCCTCGACCCATGCCGCCGGCGTGGTGATCGGCGACCGGCCTTTGGACGAGCTGGTGCCGCTCTACCGCGATCCGCGCTCCGACATGCCGGTCACCCAGTTCAACATGAAGGACGTGGAAAAGGCCGGGCTGGTCAAATTCGACTTTCTCGGCTTGAAGACGCTGACCGTTCTGACCACGGCCGTGAAGTTGCTGAAGCGCCGCGGCATCGAGCTCGACCTTGAGCATTTGCCCCTGGACGACGCAAAAACTTACGAGATGCTGGGGCAGGGGGATTCGACCGGCGTGTTCCAGCTGGAAAGTTCCGGCATGCGGGACGCGATCCGCAAGCTGAAACCCGACCGCTTCGAAGACATCATCGCCATGGTGGCGCTCTATCGCCCCGGCCCGATGGACAACATCCCGAGCTTCATCAACCGCAAGCACGGGAAGGAAGAGCCGGACTATCTCCACCCATCGCTGGAAGGGATCCTGAAGGAAACCTACGGGATCATGATCTACCAGGAGCAGGTGATGCAGATCGCCCAGGTCCTGGCCGGCTACTCGCTGGGTGGCGCCGATCTCTTGCGCCGTGCCATGGGCAAGAAGATTCGCGAGGAGATGGAGGCGCAGCGCAAGACTTTCATCGATGGCGCGGTTGGCCGCGGGGTCAAGTCCGACAAGGCCGGGCAGATCTTCGACCAGGTCAATAAATTTGCCGGCTATGGCTTCAACAAGAGCCATGCCGCCGCCTATGCCCTGGTCTCCTATCAGACCGCCTGGCTGAAGGCGAACCACCCGGTCGAGTTCTTCGCCGCCTCCATGACCTACGACATGGGCAATACCGACAAGCTGAATGTGTTCCGGCAGGAATTGAACCGCATCGGCATCAAGCTGCTCCCGCCCGACGTCAACCGATCTGAACCGACCTTCGCGGTGGAACAGCAGCCGGATGGCGCGCTTGCCGTCCGCTATGCCATGGCGGCGATCAAGAATGTCGGTTTCGGCCCGGTCGAGGCGATCGCCAAGGCGCGTGGCGCCGGCGGGCCGTTCAAGTCGCTGGAGGATTTCTGCGAGCGGGTGGACCCCAAGGGGCTGAACAAGCGGCAGCTTGAGAACCTCGTCCTGGCCGGTGGCTTCGACAGCATCAATCCCAACCGACACCAGCTCTTCGATTGCGTGGAACAGATGCTGCGCCAGGCGAACGCCGCCAGCGACGCCCGCACGTCCTCGCAGAACAGCCTGTTCGGCGACGCCACCCAGGCGCGGCTCAGCCTGCCGGCGGTCCTCGATTGGCCGCCGATGGAAAGGCTGCAGCAGGAATTCTCCGCCATCGGCTTCTATCTTTCGGCTCATCCGCTCGATGCCTATGGCACGGGCTTGAAACGGCTCGATGTGGTGGCTTTCGCCGATCTGCCGGCCTTTCTCAGGGCCAAGGGAACCAGCCGCGCCAAGGTCGCTGGAATCGTGGTCGGCAAGCAGGAGCGGACCTCTCAGAAGGGCAACCGCTACGCCTTCATCCAGCTCACCGATGCGTCCGGCATGTATGAGGCGACCGTGTTCTCCGATCGGCTGGCGGAACATCGGGAAACGCTGGAACCGGGCCGGGCGGTGCTGCTCACCGTCGATGTCCGCAGCGAAGAAGACATGCTGCGCTTGATGGTGAGCGACGCCTCGGGGCTCGACGAGGCGGTCGCCAGTACGGCGGCCGGGCTCAAGATCTATCTCCGCGATGCCGGACCGGTATCGGGCATCCGCCAGATCCTTGACCGGGCCGGGAAGGGCAAGGGCAGGGTGCAGATATCCCTGGACCTTACCGATATCGGCTGGGAGACCGATGTGATCGTCAAAGGCGGTTTTGCAATCTCCGGCGCGGTGCGCAGCGCGCTCAAGGCGGTGCCGGGCGTTATGGACATTCAGGACGCTTGAGGAGGTCAGAAAACTAACCTAAAACTGACCGGCGGTTGGGGGCACGATGGATTCATCGGCTGCAATTCAAAGCTCGCCGTCGATGGCGCGTTCCGGTCAAGGTCAGGCGATGCACGGCCTGGCGGCGGAGCTGTTTCCAATATGCCGTAGCATCACCGGCGATGGCGTGCGTCAGACGCTTGCCGTACTGCAGCGCGAACTGCCAGGCATGCGGACCGTTGAAGTGCCCAGCGGCACGCCATGCTTCGACTGGATCGTCCCGCCTGAATGGAATATCCGCGACGCCTATATCCTCGATCCCGACGGTCGGAAGATCGTCGATTTCAAGCAGAGCAGTCTGCACGTGGTGGGCTATTCAATTCCGGTCGATACCGCCTTGCCGCTGGAAGATCTGCGTCCGCATCTTCACACGCTCCCTGAGCAGCCGGACGCGATTCCTTATGTCACGTCTTACTACCGGGAACGCTGGGGCTTCTGCTTGACACATCAGCAGTATCAATCGCTGAAGCCTGGAAATTACCGGGTCAGGATCGATTCGACCTTGGCATCCGGTCACCTTACCTATGGAGAGTTGCTGATACCGGGGGAGCGTAAGGAGGAGGTCTTTATCTCGACCTATGTCTGCCATCCTTCGATGGGAAACAACGAGCTTTCCGGGCCGGTGGTGACTGTCGAACTGGCGAAATGGCTGGTCGAACGCGCGCGCCGCTACAGCTATCGCATCGTTTTTATTCCTGAAACGATCGGCTCGATCGTCTATCTCAGCCGTCATCTCGATCTTTTGAAGCGCCAGGTCGTTGCCGGATTCAATGTCACTTGCGTCGGCGACGACCTCGACTACTCCTACCTGCCCACACGTTTAGGCGGAACCCTATCCGATCGCGCCGCGCTCCATGCCTTGAAGCAGCATGCAGGAGAGTTCAAGCGCTACAGCTATCTCGATCGCGGCAGCGACGAGCGCCAGTATTGCAGCCCCGGGGTCGATCTGCCGATCGCGTCGATTATGCGATCGAAATACGCGGCTTATCCCGAATATCACACATCCAAGGACGATCTGGGCTTCATCTCGCCGGCAGGGCTGGTGGGCGGTTTTGAGGCTTTGCGGAAGGCGGTGCAGGCGATCGAGGCAAATGGCGTCTTCCGGGCGACCACGCTTTGTGAGCCGAATTTGGGGAAGCGGGGCCTTTATCCGACACTCAGCACCAAGGAGACCGCCGGTCAGGTGCGTTCGATGATGAACCTCCTGGCTTACGCGGATGGCCGGCATGACTTGCTGGCGGTTGCGGAAATGCTGAATGTCCCGGTCTGGACTCTGGCGCCGATCGCGCGGCAATTGCTCGAGCACGGCCTTTTGGAACAGCTGGATTGAATGAGGGAGACCGGCGCATGCCCGGCGACGCAAAGCAGGATGTCACCAAGCTCTATGATGCCGAGGCCGGTGACTATCACCGGCTGTATCAGCGCGAAAATCTGGAAAAGGGCGCGCGATATCCCGCGAACTATTTCCGCCTGCAGATCCTGGTCCGCCGCCTGGCGTCCAGCAGTGCCAAACGTGTCTATGAAATCGGAGTCGGCGAGGGGACACCGCTCGCGACCATGGCCAAGATGGGGTTTGGCGTAGCCGGATGTGACATCTCCCAGGAAATGGTCAATTCGGCCCGGCGCAATTTCAAATCCCACGGCCTGGACGAGCAATCGATCCAATGGGGAGATATCGAGGACAGCACGACTTTGGCCGGGCAGCTCGCAGCAGGGCAATTCGACGCGGTGATCGCCGCGGGCGTCATGCCGCATGTCCGGAACGACCGCCTGTTCCTGGAAAATGTGAAAATGCTCACCCGGCCCGGCGGCAAGGTGCTGATCGAGTTTCGGAACAAGCTGTTTTCGCTGTTTACCCTAAACCGGCTGACCAAGGAGTTCATCCTGGACGATCTGCTGGGTGCGGTATCGCGGGATATCCGCGACACCGTTGCGCAAGAGCTGGATAAACGTCTGGCAACGGAGTTGCCGCCGGTCCGGCCAGGCGCAAGCGGTGAGGGGCCGAGTTACGATAGAATCTTAGCAAAATTTCATAATCCATTGGAATTACAAGAATTATATGCATCGTGCGGATTCCATAACTTCCGACTTCACTGGTACCACTACCATCCGGCGCCCCCGATGCTTGAAGCTGGTATCGGCTCGGCGTTCCGCAAAGCCGCGATGGAAATGGAGCATGAGGGCTCCTGGCGCGGCATGTTCCTGTGCTCGGCCGGCGTCGTGGAGGCGGATCTGCCCGTTTAGCGTTGCCTCGATCACCCTCGAATGGCCGGCGGTTCCACCAATTCATCGCTTGTCTTACAGGGCGTCATTGGGTACTAAGGCGCCGCTTTAACTCGCATGCGGATGTGCGCGCCGCCGGGGAGAAATCCCGTCGGAGCCCGCTCCGGTGCCGAACCCCAGATTTCGAATTCTGGGCTCGGTCACTCCATCCGCAGAGGCACAACCGGAAAAGGAC
>DASYDA010000061.1:0-15755 GCA_036499865.1 Dongiaceae bacterium
CTTCTATCTGATCCTGCGGAAGGCCGGCGCCGGATTTGCTTCGCTCAACAACTATCTGGTGCCGATGATGGCCCTCGCCTATGGCTATCTCTGGCTCGGCGAAAAGCCGCATTTCAACGCATTGCTGGCGCTGCTGCTGATTCTGGCCGGCCTCGCGGTCCCGCGCCTGAGTGCTTTAAAGCTGAGCGCTTTAAGACGGGCTGCGCTCAGACGCCGTTAGAGCCGCTCTCGTTTCCCGCGACGGAGAAGCCCAGCACGTCCTTCATGCTGTAGAGGCCCGCCCGCTTGCCGGCCGCCCAGAGCACCGCTTTCACGGCACCGCGCGCGAAGATCTCGCGGTTCGAGGCCTTGTGGGCGATCTCGATCCGCTCGCCCTCGGCCGCGAAGATCACCGTGTGATCGCCCACCACATCGCCGCCGCGCAACGCCGCAAAGCCGATCTCGCCCTTCATCCGAGGGCCAGTCTGGCCGTCGCGGCCGCGCCGCGCCACCCGCCTCAGCTGCACATTGCGCCCCCGCGCCGCCGCCTCGCCCAGCATCATCGCCGTGCCGGAGGGTGCATCCACCTTATGGCGGTGGTGGATCTCGACGATTTCGATATCCCAATCGGTATCCAGGATGCGGGAGACCTCTTCCACCACCTGTTCCAGGAGGTTGATGCCCAGCGACATATTGGAAGCCATGACGATCGGCACCTTTTGGGCGGCGCGCGTGATCGCGGCCAGCTGGTCGGAATCGACCCCGGTCGTGCCGATGACATGCGCCGTGCCGGATTTCGCCGCCAGGCCGGCATGGATGGCCGTGGCCGCCGGACTGGTGAAATCGACCACCACATCCGCCTGTTCGAAGAGCGGTTCGGGATTGTCGCTGATGGTGATGCCGAGCGGCTCGACCCCCGCCAGGGCGCCAAGATCGCGGCCCAGCACATGCGAACCGCGGCGTTCGATGCCGCCCACGACCAGCACGCCCGGCGCGCTGATCAGGAGCTTCAAGAGCATTTGGCCCATCCGCCCGGCGCAGCCGGCGATGCCGACTCGGATCGCGCCATTGGTCTGGCGCTTCACGGTGCCCCCTGGGGCAGCCGCGGGTTTCGCGGGTTTATCCTTTTTTACCAAATGCTTAGGCTGAGGCACCTTAGATCCGCCAGTGGCCTTGCCAGAAGTCTGAGCCATGGTCCCCCGACCTGCTCCCTGGCGCGTTGCTTTCGTTGCCATACGTCCCCCCCGAGGCTAATTGGCGGGTATCTAATCCGGTCCGAGGCCGCTCGGCAACAGCCCACTCGGCGGTAGGCCGGTGGTAAGAGGCTGATTTGAAGACGGGATGGCCACCGGACGATGCCGGCAGGGACCGGCTTATTCCGCCGAAGTCAGCTCCATGGTGCGCATGGCGGGAAAATGCAGGGTCGCGGTGGTGCCCTTGCCGCGGGCACTCGTCAGGCCGAGCGTGCCGCCATGCAGTTCGATCATGTTGCGGACCAAAGGAAGGCCGAGGCCGGTCCCCTCATGGCGACGCGCCAAGCCCTGATCCACCTGGCCGAACGGCGAGAGAGCCACCGGAATCTCACTGGGATCCATGCCGATGCCAGTATCGCGCACGACGATGTCGATGCTCTCCTGCTCATCTTCCGGGTTCTTGACCGGCCGCACGGAAATCACCACCCGGCCGCCGACTTCGGTGAACTTCACCGCATTGGAGAGCAGGTTGTTGATCATCTGCTTCAGCCGCAACTCATCGGCCCAGAGCCGCGGCAGCCGCGCCGGCAGGTTGCGCTCCAGCGTGACGCTTTTCTGCCGCGCCTTCTCGGCGCCCAGCTTGAGGCAGCCCTTGATCACCTGCTCCAGATCGACGGCCTGCTCGCGCAGATCCATTTGCCCGGCCTCGATCTTGGAAAGGTCCAGGATGTTATTGATCATCTTCAGGAGATCGACGCCGCTGGAATTGATATCGTTGGCGTAGTCGACATAGCGATCGATATCGGAACCGAACATCCGGTCCTTGATGATCTGCGAGAAGCCGATGATCGCGTTGAGCGGGGTCCGCAGCTCATGGCTCATATTGGCCAGGAATTCCGACTTCGCCCGGTTCGCGAGTTCGGCGATTTCCTTGGCATGGCGCAGATCGCGATCCCGCCGCTTGCGCTCGGCGGTGTCGCGCAGAATCAGCGCGAAGGAAAACTCGTCTTCCATGGCGAGGCGGAAGACCGAGGCTTCGGCCGGAAACTCGCTGCCGTCGCGGCGCAGACCGGTGAGTTCGCAGCGTTGCTCGGCGCCGAATTCGCGCTCCCAGGCCACGACGCTCCCATCGGTCGGCCGGACTTCAGGATGGACGTCATCCTCGCTTGCCTTCGGGCGCAACCGTTCGGGCAGCAGGAGCTCGATGGGACGGCCGATCACTTCGCGGGCGGAATATCCGAACACCTGTTCCGCGCCGCGATTGAAGAGCTCGATGCGGCCGTCGCGATCCGCCGCAACGATGGCTTCCGGGGCGATTTCCAAAATGGAAGCCAGCCTTTCCTCGGAGAGCTGAAGCGCGCGCAGCGCCGATTCCGCGCGCAGGCGCAGCTTGGTCTCCGCCGATCGGCTGACCCATTCCGCACCGGCCAGCAGCACCGCGAAGAGAAAACCGGCGGGAAGCAGCACTCCGCGAATCTCGACCGGCTGCAGGCCGTCCTGGTCGGATGCGATGGCGGCGAAAATGGCGATCAGCGCCAGCATCGGCAAAGCAGGCTCCAGCCAGAGCTGCTTCTGCCCGAGGGCCGGCGACGTCAGGTCGGAAGCCGGCTGCGCGCGCCGTTCCCAGGCCGCCCAGTGCAGAAAGGCAAAGCCCAGCAGCCAGGCGAATTCCGCATATTCGCCGGCGACATAGTCCCGCGCGATCATATGGACGCCCCATTGCGTGGCGGCGGCGGCGAGGCAGCCGAGCCCGATCGCCAGCAGCATGCCGATGAAGCGCTTCTGCCGCTTGGCATAGATGGCCACCATGGTCAGCGCGAACAGGAAGGCAGTGCCGTAGAGCAGGGGATAGGCGATCGCCGTTGCGACGTAGAGGTCGGATTGCGAGGCACCCAGCATCGCGTCGTTCAGCAGCATGGCGAGGCAGGTATAAAGCGCGACCGCGATCAGGCCGAGATTGCAAAGCGGGCGAAAATAGGAAACGCGGAGATCGGCGCGACGCACCAGCAGGAGAAGGCCGGCAATCGTCAGAAGCGGAAAACCGAGATATCCGACATCGCTCCAGGTCGGGAAGGGCACCAGCTCGCCGAGGCCAAGTTCCCGGTAATCCCAATAGGCCTGGCCGAGGAACCATACGGCGCTGGCGCCGGCGAGCGAGAGCCAGCCCCACCGCTCGCGTCCCGGGAATTTTCGCGCCGTCAAACACGATCCACAACCGGCGATCAAGGAGACCGCGGTCCAGTAGATGTCGATCAGCAGGACGGAGACATGCGAGCCGGGCGGTTCGAGCCCATATTGCAGCACGCAAAACAACAGAAGCGCCGCCGCCCAGGCCGCCAGCAATTTGGCGCGCCGCCGGACGATCGAATCTGCTGTCTCCGCCGCAAAGCCCGCGATCGACATCGCCGTTCCTTCGGCCGCGCAGGACGCGCGGCCTCTCCACGGTCCAGCATGGCGAAATGGCGGTGAAGAAAGTCTTAAACTTTGTAACTTAAGGCTTTTTCAGCCCTGGGCTTTTTTAGATTCAGTGTGTGCAGCCGGGATTTTGGGTTGGGCGGCCTGGTCAATCGCGGCGGTCTAGTCGCGGCCGCCATCGAAGAACTCGCGCACCTTGGCGAAGAATCCCTCGGATTCCGGCGAGGTCTTCGCATTGGCCTTGGATTCCGTCTCGAACTGCTCCAGCAATTCGCGCTGCCGCTTGGTCAGGTTGGCGGGGGTCTCGACGGCGATCTCGACGAACATGTCGCCGCGGGAGGGTGAACGGAGCACCGACATGCCCTTGCCCCGCAGACGGAATTGCTGCCCGGTCTGGGTCCCGGCCGGGATGCCGACCTTGGCCTGCCCGCCATCGATGGTGGGGATTTCCAACTGGCCGCCAAGGGACGCGGTCGCCATCGAAACCGGCACCCGGCAATGGATGGCCGAACCCTCGCGCTGAAACAGCCGGTGCGGCGACAGCGACACGAAGATGTAGAGATCGCCCGGCGGCGCGCCATTGATTCCGGATTCGCCCTCGCCGACCAGCCGGATGCGCGTGCCTTCCTCGACGCCGGACGGGATCGCGACCTGAAGGGTCTTCTCCTTGGCGGTCCTGCCGGCTCCCTTGCAGGTCTTGCAGGCCTTCTCGATCACCTTGCCGGCACCATGACAGGACTGGCAGGTGCGTTCGATGGTGAAGAACCCCTGGGTCGCGCGGACCTTGCCATAGCCGTGGCAGGCCGGGCAGGTGACCGGCTGGGCGCCCTTCTCGCCGCCGGTGCCGTGGCAGGCCTCGCAAGCGGCGGCACTCGGCACGCGGATCGTCGCCTGCTTGCCGTGGAAGGCGTCCTCCAGCGAGATCTCCATGTTGTAGCGAAGATCGGCGCCGCGGCCGCGCGAGGCCTGGCCGCGCCGGCCTCCCATGAACTCGCCGAACATCTCGTCGAATATATCGGTGAAGTCGAAGCCGCCGCCGGCGAAACCGCCGCCGCGCCCGCCGCCATTCTCGAAGGCGGCATGGCCGAACCGGTCATAGGCGGCACGCTTCTGATCGTCCTTCAGGACGTCATAGGCTTCGTTCAATTCCTTGAAATTCTGCTCGGCCTTGTGGTCGCCCGGATTGCGGTCCGGGTGACACTGCATGGCCAGTTTGCGAAACGCCTTCTTGATGGCGTCCTGGTCGGCGCCTTTTTCGACACCCAGCGTTTCGTAGTAATCGCGCTTCATGATGCGGAAGTCAGTAGTTTGGAAGACGTCATCGGGCAAGAAAAAAGGTCAGGGACAGAAAAAACGCTCTTCTGATCCCTGACCTTCGTCACGAGAGCACGTTAGGCGGATTTGCCCTTGCGCTCGTCCACTTCCTCAAAGTCGGCATCGACGACCTTTTCGTCGCTGTTGCCGGACTCGGCCTGATCCTGCGGGGCGCCTTCGCCGCCCGGCTGGGCGTCGCCGCCCTGGCCGGCGCGATAGAGCGCCTCGCCGACCTTCATCAAAGCCTGCTGAAGGGCGTTGGTCTTGGTCTCCATCTCCGCGACGTCATCGGCATCCTTCACCGATTTCAGATCGGCGACGGCGGATTCGACCGAAGACTTGTCCGCCGGGGCGATCTTGCTGTCGTTCTCCTTCAGCTGCTTCTCGGCGCTGTGAATGAGCGCGTCAGCCTGGTTGCGGGCCTCGATCAGCGCGCGGCGCTTCTTGTCTTCCGCCGCATGACTTTCGGCATCCTTCACCATCTTTTCGATGTCGGCGTCGTTCAAGCCGCCCGAGGCCTGGATGCGGATCTGCTGCTCCTTGCTGGTCGCCTTGTCCTTCGCCGAGACCTGCACGATGCCGTTGGCGTCGATGTCGAAGGTGACTTCGATCTGCGGCACGCCGCGCGGCGCCGCCGGGATGCCGACGAGGTCGAACTGGCCGAGGATCTTGTTGTCCGCCGCCATTTCGCGTTCGCCCTGGAACACCCGGATGGTAACCGCCGTCTGGCCGTCTTCCGCGGTCGAGAACACCTGCGACTTCTTGGTCGGGATCGTGGTGTTGCGGTCGATCAACCGCGTGAACACGCCGCCCAAGGTCTCGATGCCCAGCGAGAGCGGGGTCACGTCGAGCAACAGCACGTCCTTGACGTCGCCTTTGAGGACGCCGCCCTGGATCGCCGCGCCGATCGCCACGACTTCATCCGGATTGACGCCGCGATGCGGTTCCCGGCCAAAGAACTCCTTCACCTTTTCGATGACCTTGGGCATGCGGGTCATGCCGCCGACCAGGATCACTTCGTTGATGTCGGAAGCCTTCAGGCCGGCATCCTTCAAGGCCTTCTTGCAGGGCTCCATGGTGCGATCGACGAGGTCGTCCACCAGCGCTTCCAGTTTGGCGCGGGTGATCTTCACGTTGAGATGCTTCGGCCCGGTCTGGTCCGCTGTAATGAAGGGCAGGTTGACCTCGGTCTGCACCGCGCTCGAAAGCTCGATCTTGGCCTTTTCAGCCGCTTCCTTCAGGCGCTGCAGCGCCAGCTTGTCCTTCCGGAGGTCGATGCCCTGGTCCTTTTTGAACTCGTCGGCCAGGTAGTCGATGATGCGTGCGTCGAAATCCTCGCCGCCGAGGAAGGTATCGCCGTTGGTGGACTTCACTTCGAACACGCCGTCGCCGATCTCAAGCACCGAAACGTCGAAGGTGCCGCCGCCCAAATCATAGACCGCGATGGTGCCGGTGCCCTTCCTCTCCATGCCATAGGCGAGCGCCGCCGCCGTCGGCTCGTTGATGATGCGCAGGACTTCGAGGCCCGCGATCTTGCCGGCATCCTTGGTGGCCTGGCGCTGGCTGTCGTTGAAGTAGGCCGGAACGGTGATGACCGCCTGGGTCACCTTCTCGCCGAGGTAGTTTTCGGCGGTTTCCTTCATCTTTTGCAGGATGAAAGCGGAGACCTGCGAGGGCGAATAATTCTTGCCGTGGGAATTGACCCAGGCGTCGCCATTGTCGCCGCTGGTGATCTTATAGGGGACGAGGCCGATGTCCTTCTGGGTCATCGGATCCTCGAAGCGCCGGCCGATCAGGCGCTTAATGGCGAAGAGGGTGTTTTCGGGATTGGTGACCGCCTGGCGCTTCGCCGACTGGCCGACCAGCCTTTCGCCGGATTCGGTAAATGCAACCATCGAGGGGGTGGTACGCGCACCCTCGGAATTCTCGATGACCTTGACGTCCTTGCCCTCCATGACGGCGACACAGGAGTTCGTGGTACCGAGGTCGATGCCTATGACTTTACTCATGGAACAGTCCTTTCTTCAGCAGATCCCCTCGCGCGGCCCTCGTCGCAAGGCACCGCCAGGGATCCCCGTACGATGTTCAGCCCGTAAGATATTTCGTGTGACGCCCCGTGGGGCCTGCCTCAAGAGGTAATCCTTGGAGGCCGGTCCGGCCGGGTAAGCCGCTTAACTCGCAGGGATATATAGGCCCTTGAAGGCCCATTGCAAGCCGCTGCGAGCCTGCGGAGACGATCCCGGCGGGCTTGCCCGCCGATTTTTGGGACCGGAATGGTAAAAATTTAAGACAAAAATTAATAATTGAAGGCTTAGCCTGGAAGTCCGATCATGCCGGCAAATCAGGCGAGGCCTGCGGGGAAAATTGATCATCAGCCAGCGAAGCTGCGGTAGCCGGAAATGTGCCGGCCAGCCCGTCGAAGCCTGCATGGCCGGCCGGCCGTGATGTCGGACAGCCTGACGCCCGGCCCGGACGCCTTCCCAGCACCGGAATCCGGTTCCGGATCGTCCCCCGGGGGGTTGGAAGGCCCGCCTTCACGCGCCGCCGCACCGAAACGCGCCAGACGTAATCCTTTGTTCTTCGTGGTCATTTGCCTGCTGATCACGGATATCGTCTTTGGCTTGGGGCTGGCCGTCTTCGCCCAGACCATTCTGCAGTTCCCGCCGATGGCGGTCATGGGATTGGGCCTGGCCGTGCTGGGCGTAGGTATTCTGGCCTATTTCCTCTTGCTCGGCGATGGCCGCAACCAGCCGGCGCCGGCCAAGGAAGCCAAAAGGATGAAACCAAAAGGATTCTGAGCGGATTCCGTCGGAAACCTGCGCTTCAGCCGAGGGCAAAGCGCCGGATGATCCAGTCGCGGCAAGCCGCGATGCGGGGAATCTCGATCTCTTCCGCCCGACTGACCAGGTAGTAATGCCGGCCGGAATTCACCGTGACGTCGAAGGGACGGATCAGGCGGCCCCGCTCCATCTCCTCCAGGAACAGCCTGGGATCGGTCATGGCGACCCCCCCGCCGCTGCAGGCTGCCTGCACGACCTGATCGGCGGTTTCAAGCACCAAGCCCCGCTCGATCTGAGCGCCGGTCAGGCCGGTCTGCCGCACGAACAGCCGCCAGTCGTACCAGGGATCGTCACCTTGACGCACATGCAGCAATTGCGCATGCGACGCCAGGGTGCCGATATCCGCCCAGGCCTTTTCGCGCACCAGGTCGGGGCTTGCCAGGGCCGTCACCTGATCCGCCATCAACAGATCGACGATCAATTCCGAAGGCGCTTCGATCTCGCCGAAGAACACCGCGAGGTCATGACCCGAATTGCGGAAATCGACATTGACCGAGGGCGTTTCGATGCGGATCTCGAGGTCCGGATGCTGATGCTGGAACTCCGGCAGCAGCGGCAGCAGCATGCGCCGGGCGAAGGTGGGCGGCAGGCTTAAGGTGAGAGGCGGCTTTTTCGACTGGCGCTTGAACCCGGCGACCACCACGTCGATCCGGTCGAAGGATTCGGTCAGGACGGGCAGCAGGCGCTTGCCCTCGTCGGTCAGCTCCAGATTGGCCTTTCGGCGGATCAGCGCCACCCCCAGGATGTCTTCCAGGTTTTTCACCTGCCGGCTGACGGCGCTCTGGGTCACCAGCAGTTCTTCCGCCGCGCGGGTGAAGCTCAAGGAGCGGGCGACGGCTTCGAACGCACGAAGAGCGTTCAGCGGCGGCAGCGAGCGTCGTTCTTTGTTGCGGGTCATACCGGATATGGAAATCGCGATGCTGCGCCGAAATGTACCGGTCGCTGCCGCGATTGGAAACGGGATTCCAGACCGGGCCCAGTTGGATTTAAACCAGTTGGATTTAGACCAGTTGGATTCAGACCAGTTGGATTCAGACCAGGCGGATTCAGACCGGACGGGCTCAGATATCGAGCGTCTTCAGGGCGTATTTGCGTCCGTCGAAGATATCGGCGGCGATCAGCTTCACATCCTTAAGCCAAGCGACGATCTCCCCGTCTTCATTGGCCGGCTGGTCGGGATGGCAGATGCGCGCCTGGTCGAAGCCTTCCGGGCGATAACCCACCACCACGCCGGGCAAGGGCCGCAGCACGGTGTCATGCAGATTCTGGGAGGGCGGCAGCGCGAGATCCAGCATGCTCGGCCGCTCATAGGCGATGAGATCGAGGAGGATGCGGCCGACGCGATACATCGGCATATTGCCGAGCTTCAACGGGCCGTTCTGACCATCGATGATGACCAGCGGCGTGGCCGTGGAACGGGCATACATGTCCGGGGTGAAGTCGCCGAAGGTGCTGGCGAAGAATCCCGATTCCACGTAGCCGGCGAATTTCTGACCGAGGATCGGCAGGTGATCGCCGAACAGAACGATGATGGAATCCGGATCGGCGGCCTGGATATGGTCCAGGGCATCCATCATTTCCCGCGACTTGTAGTGCACGGTGTTGATGTAGTTCTTGACTTCGTCGACCTGGGAATCGGTGCGGATCACCGCGGGGCGGAAGGCGCTCGCGTCATAAGCCCAGTGACCGTAGAAGGTCACCGTATAGTCGAGGACCGGCCGCCCATCATTGGTGTTCGCGAGCTTCTCGCCCACCTGCGCATGCAACGACTTGTCGGAAAGGAAAGGCCCCGCCATGTCGTCCTGGGTGAAATCCGGCAGCGACCAGAAGGTCTCGAAGCCGAGCTTCTGATAGGCGACCTGGCGATTCCAGAAACCCGGCGAATTGGGATGCGAGGCCACGGTGCGGTAGCCGATCTCGCGCAAGAGGTGCGGCAGAGCCGGGATATGGTCGTTGAAGCCCTCTTCGAATTTCACCGAAGCGGTGTCGAGCGGAAAGCCGCAAAGGATTTCGAATTCGGCATTGGCGGTCTGGCCGGCGAAGGCCGGCGACAAGGCCCGGCTATGGCCGGCTGCCGCCCAGAGCTTCAGGAAACGCGGATCGATCGGCGATTCCTGCAAACCGGTCTTGGTGAGCGGCGACGGGTCCCAAAAGGATTCTTCGAGCACCACATGGATGTTGCGCAGCTTCGAGGAGCCGAAGACGGCACTCGAGGTTGCGCGCGCGAGCTGCGGCAAAGCGGCGCTCCCGAGACCGATGGCGCTGCCGGCGGCCAATCCATTGAGCAATTTACGGCGTGTCAGCATCATTGCGCTCCCGCATTGGGATCGATTCCGGCCGCGGCCCGGCGGCGGGCGATCGCGGCACTGACGTCATCGGCCTTGGGTGGCTGTTGCCGGGTCGCGGTGGCGCGCAGGAGCTCCTGCGTCAGATGCACCGTGGCGCCGCGCCAGACGAAGTTCTCGCGCTGATCCCAGGGCGTGTTGCCCCAGAAGGAATCCATCGCGTGATAGAGCGGCGCACTCTCCGCGGCGGCGCCAGCCGGCAGGATCAACAAGGCGGAAAGGGCGGTTTTGCGAAGATGGCCACGCAGGCGCAGATTGAACAGGAACAATCCCACAATGGCGCCGAGCGGGAGCGCCACGACAAACCAGCCCCAGATCCCGAGAATCCGGAACAGCGCGGAAACGCTGTAGATATCGTCGGGCATGATCGGCCGTCCGAGATAGGAGATTTTCGCCGCGCTGCCGATATAGGTCACCGCGACCAGGAACGTCAGCAGAATGAGATAGGCCCAGACTCGGCGCGATGCCGCGAACAGCAGATAGGCGATCGCCACCAGCAGGGCGAAGTCATAGGGCACCCGCGACGACACGAGCTTGACGTCGAAGCCGTAGAGGCAGACGCAATAGGCGGTAATGTAGAGTATCGAGCTGGCGGCCAGGGGCACGAGCCAGCGGAACAACGTTGTTTTCGGCCGATCAGGCCGTTGTGCTACTCTTTCTCTGAGCTGCATGGCTTAGATCCTGAGCGACGTTCGCGCTCTCCTCCGACCCCGCTGTGCCGGGGCGCCCAAGGAATGGGGTATCCGGCGCAATCTCTCTGCTTCCGGGGCTCTGAATTAAGACAAATTCACACAGTTGTCACGGGTTCCGCTGCATTTCCGTAAACAATAGAACGTGAAAGATAAGCGAACCCTGCGCCTTCGCAATCGCACAATCGCGCTTTTGTGACCTGGATTGAGACTTGGCGCCGGCACCGCCCGAGGGCGGCTGGGGATTTTCGAAACCGGACTTAATGCCGCTCGAACAAGGTCGAAAGCAGGATGGAGGATGTGGTGCGGTTGACCCCCGGCATCTTGCCGATGCGGGTCAGGACCTCGTCGAGATGGGCCGAGGTCTGCGCCACCAGCATGGCGATGGCGTCGTGGGCTCCCGAAACGGTATAGGCCGCAACCACCTCGGGCAGGCCCTTGATGGCGGCCAAGGCACGATCCTGCTGCTTCGGATCGAGGGTCAGCAGGACATGGGCGGAAACCCCGCTTTGTCCGCCATCCTCGCCGAGGATGAGGGTGTAGCCCCGAATCACGCCGTCACGCTCCAGCCGCCGCAGGCGTTCCTGGACGGCGCTGCGGGAGAGCCCCAGCGACCGGGCCAGGGAGGCCGTAGGCGTCCGCGCATTGGCACGCAGCAGGGCGATCAATCTTCGGTCGGTATCGTCCAAGCTGCGCTTTGCCATCATTGCCCGTCAATTCGCCGGTCGGAACCCAGCTTTTCGCCTTTTCGGAGGCTTCAAGCAAGCCGCAGCCTCGGATTAAGGTCGGACAAATCCATGAAAGAACGGAGAAGGTCATGAATCGCAAGGTCTTGGTACTGGGCGCGGGGAAGATTGGCGGCGCCATCGTCGATCTGCTCCATGGGACCGGCGATTACAAAATCACCCTCGCCGATGCCGATGCCGCCTTCCTGAAGCAGGCATCCAATGGGAACGAAGGGGGTGGCAAGGCCGAAGCCCGGCAGGTCGATGTCGCCGATCACGGCGCGCTGGCCAAGCTGATCCAGGGTCATGACGCCGTGCTCTCGGCTTTGCCCTTCTTCCTCAATCCCGGCGTCGCCGAAGCCTGCGCCGCGGCGAATGCGCATTACTTCGATCTGACCGAGGACGTCGCCACCACCCGCGCGGTGCGTAAGGTTGCCGCCAACTCCAAGACGGCCTTCGTGCCGCAATGCGGCCTGGCGCCGGGCTTCATCTCCATCGTCGCCAACCATCTGGCCGAGAAATTCGACAGCCTGCGGCAGCTCCATATGCGCGTCGGCGCGCTGCCGCAATTCCCCGCCAATGCGCTGAAATACAATCTCACCTGGTCCACCGACGGATTGATCAATGAATATTGCAATCCCTGCGAGGCGATCCATGACGGCCGCGCCATCGAGATGATGCCGATGGAAGGCCTGGAGCATTTCTCGCTCGATGGCGTCGATTACGAATGCTTCAACACCTCGGGCGGCCTCGGCACGCTGTGCGAGACGCTGGAGGGCAAGGTCGAAAGCCTCAACTACAAGACCGTGCGCTATCCCGGCCATTGCGCGGTGATGAAGATGCTGCTGGAGGATCTGCGCCTGCGCAGCCGCCGCGATCTGCTGAAGGACATCATGGAGCAGTCGCTGCCGATCACCCATCAGGACGTGGTCCTGATCTTCGTCACCGCCAGCGGCATGCGCGAAGGCCGCCTCACCCAGGAGAGCTATGCCAAGAAGATCTATGCCAAGGAACTGCCCGTTGGGACTTCGGGGGGCAAACTGATGAGCGCCATCCAGGTGACCACCGCCGCCGGCATCTGCGCCATGGTGGATCTGCATTTCGACGGCCATCTGCCGAAGCAGGGCTTCGTGCGCCAGGAAATGTGCAACCTCGACCGCTTCCTGGAGAACCGCTTCGGCCGGCATTACGCGTGAGACCTATTTCGGCGCCGCCTGCAGCAGGGCGCCCAAGGTCTCGTAGCAGAGCACCGCTTCGCCGCGATCGGGGTTATAGAAGGCGCGGGCTTCACCGCATTCGGTGAGCAAGGCGGTGAGCGGGCGCGGCATGGTGAGATCGTCGTTGATGCCGTCGGTCAGCGCCTCAAAAAGGCCGTTCTGCTTCATCGCATCGGCGATGACTTGATCGGCCTCATCCGCGGTCGGCGCGAAATGCAGCTGCAAGACTGCTGCATCCGATGGCGCCGCGGCTTGCGGCTTTCGCCGATAGGCTTGCAGCCAGCCATTCCATTGGGCCTGCGCCTGCTTGAATTGCGCAACGCATTGCTGCCGGTCGTCCGATGAAAGCTCGCCATGCCCGGCGAGCTCGCTTTGATTGCCGGGATCGGCGCCATAGGTCAGGCAGGCCAGCGCGTGCAGGCGTTCCGGCGCAAACATCGGCGCGGCATCTTTCTGACCAAGCGTTTGGCCATCCGCCGGGTTTTTTAGATCGGCCGCGGTGAGCCAGGCAGTGATGGCGTCGAGCGCCACGGAGCCGGCTTCGTCATGGGCGGTTTCAGCGGCCCAGACGACGGCGCCTGCATCCAGCTCGGAATCAGGCGTTTTGTTGGGCGCGAAAACCGTCAGCACGGTGCGCTGAAACAGGAAGACGGAAGCGCCGACGAAATAATCGCCGGCAAGCCGTGCGTCATCGGAAGGCGGCGGGGCCGTTACATTGCTGTCGGCATGTGCCGCGATGGCGTTGATTGCCAGAGTCGCGGCATAAGCGGCGCACCGCATAAATCTCCCGCCATACGCTTGCCACACTAGGATCCGTATCATGGCATTCGTCTCCTGGTGCCTGGTTCCCCCGAACCCTTGCGCCAACGGAAAGAGACGATAGATTGGCCCCGCTCCGCACTTGAGAATCCCTACTGCATGACCTCGGCCGAAGGCAACAGAATCAAAGCACCCCGCCGAGGACATCCACGGCTCCGAAGGGCCATACAATGGGCCATCTGGATATTGCTCGCCGTCACCGTGGCGCCGCATCTCCGGAACATCGTTCCGTCATTGGCCCTGCTCGAGCACTTCACCGCACAATTGACCGCGGTTTGCGCGCTCGGCTGCTTCGCAGCCTTAGCCCTGCGCTTGCGCATCCGGGCGACGCTGGCCGGTGTCATGACGCTTTGGAACCTGCTGGCCATCGCGCCTTTCCTCGATTTCACCGGCCTATCCGCAGGCGCAACAGCGGCGCCGGCGCAGATGCCGCTCAAAGTGCTCTCCCTCAATCTCTGGGTTAAGAACCCCGATCACGGACGCACGGTGGATTTCCTGCAGCAGAGCGGCGCCGATGTGATCGGGCTGGTCGAGGTGACGCCGTCCTGGCTCGCCTCCCTGCAATCGCTGGAGACGACCTATCCCTATCACCTCGACTGTGTGATCCAGGTGCCGCATTGCGGGGTGGCGTTCTATTCCAAATTGCCCTTCCAGGCCGGTTTCGCCGGCCGGATCGGCGCCCGCGTGCCCACCGCCGTCACCGTCACGATCGATCGCGGCGGCAAGCCGCTCACGCTGACGGAAGTCCAGTTGACCGATCCGCTGAAGAGCGGCACGGAAGCCCAGGCCAGGCAGGCCGACGTGCTCGGCGACTATCTCGCCGCGCACGCGGTTCATTCCGGATCGGGCGGGCAGGTGGTGATGGGCGATTTCAACAGCGCCCCCTGGAGCCTCCTGCAGGACGAATTGCGGGCGAAGACCGGCCTCGATAACAGCGGTCGTCTCGCTTTCTCCTGGCCAAGCTGGGCGCCCGCGATCTTCCGCCTGCCCATCGACCAGATCTTCGTGAGCGACGGGGTGATCATCCGCGACTACCGCGCCGGCCCCGCCGTCGGCTCCGACCATCTGCCGATCGAGGCCGAGATCGCCACCAAGCCGTGAAAGGCTTTCGCCGCTTCGTTCTGTGGTTCTGCTGCCTTGGCAGCGTCGGCTTGACCGCCCTGCCAGTCCTGGCTTGGATCGATCCGCGACTGGTCATAGCCCAAGCCTTCGCGCTGCAGCTCGGGGCTGGCAGCCTTGCTCTCGCGTTCCTTGCCGTGATCGCGCGGCGGTGGTTGGTGACCCTGCTCTGCCTGATCGCTGCGCTCTGGAACGCGATGCTGGTCGGGCCGGCCCTGCTTCATGCTCCGGAATCCGTGGCGCCTAGTCCGGTATTGAAGGTGATCAGCCTGAACGTCCAATTCGACAATCCAGATCCAGCCCGGATCCGCGACTATCTCCTGAAGAGCGATGCGGATGTCGTTGGGCTGGTGGAGATGACGCCCAGGATCAAGGCTGCTTTAGAGCCTTCGACCGCGGCCTATCCCTATCGCGTCGATTGCTTGGATGCCGACCCGTCCTGCGATGTCATGCTGCTTTCCAAACACCCGTTCAAAGAGCCCTTCGCCGGCGTCGTGGATCAGGAATACACGCATGTGGCTGCGGCGACGATCGATTGGCAAAACCGCCCGGTCGGCATTGTCGTTACCCACCTTTCCTGGCCGTTCATCAAAGCGGACGCGCCGGTCCTCGTCGCGACAACGCGGCCGGGCGATGCGGCGCCCAGCTTTCCGGGAGCGCCGCGCCTCCAGCAGACCATGCAAATGGCGGGTCTTGCGCAATATCTTCCGCATTTTCCGAACGACCTGGTCTTAATGGGCGACTTCAACAGCGTCGCCTGGAGCACGGGGCAAGCCGACTTCCGAATGGTGACCGGTCTGGAAAATCGCGGGCATATTGCTTTGACCTGGCCAAGCTTGCTGCCCTGGCCGCTGCGTATCCCCATCGATCAGGTGTTCACCGGCGGCAAGCTGACGGCATACCGGGTCGCCCCTGGTCCTGATGTCGGCTCCGATCATCTGCCCGTCACCGCCGAGATCACGCTCAAACCATAGCCGGCCCAAGCGGATCGCACGGCTTCGGCCCTTGCGGTAACCCCGTCGTAACCTTAGTCTCCGCGGTTCCTTTTGACCGCGAGAAAACGATGTCCGACGAACGCATTTACGCCCAAGCGGCCCGCG
>DASYDA010000062.1:0-6752 GCA_036499865.1 Dongiaceae bacterium
ATGCGGCAGCCGTTCCACCGGCACGATGAGATCCACATTCAGCGATCCGAACACCACGATCATGCTGCCGCTCCCCCTTCAGCTTCGCCGCGCCCAGCGGATCTCCAGCCGGCTCGGTTTATCCGCATGCGGCAGCGCGATTGCCGCGCAGCCTCCGCGTTCCTCTATCCCAACATCATGCGCTTCGAAACGCGCATGTGCGATCTCGCCGGACTTGCGGATCGGCAGCATGATCGTGCCGCCGCCTTGGGTTTCCATCACCAATCCCTCGTCCCCGAACGCAATCCGCCGCAGCTTCGTCGTGATATCCGTCTTGAAGATTTCCACGCCATCGACCCGCAATGTCAGCCAGCCATCCCGCGATTCCAGTCCGGTCCTGCCGCCGAAGGCCATCAGCGGGCCCAGGCGCCAATCATCCGTGGCGCCGGCCGGGCGTGGATGGATCTCCCAGCCGGCCCAAGGCGAGACATCGATCACCCGGTTGATGCCGATCAGCGGCATCAGCCCGCCCCAGCCATAGAAGAGATCGGTATCCGGCTGGTCGTCGGCGGCGCCGGTCTCGGCGCTGAAATTTTCCGGCATCTGCCGCTTGGCCCAGGCGGCGCTGAACAGATGCACGCTGTCCGCCGCCAGCTTCTCCGCTTCCACGTCGAAGCCGCAGCGCTTCAGCCCGCCATAGGTGAGATAGTTGAGCGGCGGCCAGACCCGCCCACGCCAATAGACATTGTCATGATAGGCGGGATCGTCGCGCGTCACCGAGGGCAGCCGGTGTAGACCGCCGAAGGTCTGGGGATCGCTCAGCCAATAGAGCAGATGCACCTGCTGCTCCGGCGTCGCGACATCCGCCAGCAGCGGATAGAAGCTGGTGGGCGCCAGGCTGCGCACGAAAGCGCCGTTCCAGCGCCGATTGGCGAAGACCGCACGGTCGGAATCCCAGAGCTGGTCCCGGATCCGCGCCCGCAACGCCGCCGCGCGATCCTCCAGCCGCTCCGCCAGATCGATATTGCCGCGCGCCCGCGCCATCAGCGCCAGCATCTCGCCGTCGAGCGCGATCAGGCTGTTGAGGCCGACATCCGCCGCATCGAGGCAGCCGCTCTTCGGATCGTATTGCGCCTCGTCATGGATCGGCGAATTGTCCATGCTGGACTCATTCTTCGCGCCCAGCTTGGTGCCTTTGTAAAGCCCATCGCCCACCGCGACGGAAGTTCCCCAGGACATCAGCCCGTCGCCGTTACCGTCTCGTCTTGCAAACCACCAATCGTGATTGACCAGCAGCCGGTCGAAGGCGAGGTCGATGAGATCGTCGGCGCCGGTATGCTTCCAGATCTTCCAGAGGATGAAGCTGCAGATCGGCGGCTGCGAGCGGTCGATCCATCGGTCGTTGCCGGTGATCAGGCAAGCGAGATTGCCCTCCGGCGTCTCCGTCGCCAGCACGGCCTTCAGGCTGTCTCGCGCAAGCTCCGCGTCGAACAGCGCGCTCATCAGGCTGTGATAGAACAGATCGTCCAGCCAAACCCCGAAGCCGCCGAATTTCTGCGCCACCCAGTTCCGGCTCAGCGACATATAGGGCCGCTTGTTGACCGGATCGAAGACGGTGTTCCAGCCGACGAGGTCGCGCAATGCATCGAGCGGCACGCTGCCGAGGCCGGATTGGCGGGGTTCCGGTTTCGCCGGCGCTGCGGGAAGCGTGATCTCCGCATCGCCCACCGAGACCGAAAAGCCGAAGCGCGGCATCTCCTCGAGATTGTAGCGGAGCGCGGCCACCTTTCCCTTCGTGCCGCGGGATTCCAGGTAGAAATAGCCGTATTGCTTCAGCTCCGCGTCCAGCGCTTCGATCGATGTGTGGAACGTCGCCATCAAGGGTGGCGCATCGCCCGTCACCCAAATGCGCTTGCCGCTAGCCTCCGTCGAGAGCACGCCGGTCTCGGGATCGAAATGCCATTCGGCGAGATTGTCATCTCCCCTGGGATCGAGGCGAAGCACCAGGATCACCCAGAAGCGCAGCCCCCACTCCGCCAGCTTTCCCGCTCGCCAACCGCCACAGAGCAGATCGTGCGCAGGTTTGTGATAGTGCCAATCGAGCGTGGTGCCGCCATGCTCCAGATGCAGCGCGACGGAAGATCCGTCCACTTCCCGCTCACCCAGCGTCAGGCCCTTCGCCGTCGCCGGAAAGGTCGTGAATGTCCCGGTACTCGCCGCATAGGCACAGGGCGTCACCGTGAGGCCCAGCGGCAGATAGGTCATCTGCGCCGGATAGACACTGTCCCAGGTGTTCCAGGCACGGGCGGGAGAGATCGACACGGAGTTCATAGGGTACCCATCGAAAGTCCCCGACCCCAAGATTGGGGGCGGGCTAGGGTGGGGGTTGATGCAGCCGAGATGCGGATCGCGGTTGATGCGACGCTGAATCCAATGCTCCAATAAGCGGAAACGCTTCGTTTATGGCGGTGTCTCTGAGCGCGCGGAGAGATCAACCCCCACGCCGTCCGCAAAGGCGGACATTCGTCCGCTGACCCGCCCTCAATCTTGGGGGCGGGGGCCCTAATCAGCCAGACCCCTGAGGCCTTCACCACACCGCCTCCAGCTCCTTCGCGTCCATCACGAACACCTGCTGGTCATAGCGCGGCGCAATAACATTCAGCACCGCCGCATGGGCTTCCAGCGAGCCACTGGTCATCGCATCCCTCACCAGCACCACGAACAGGCCGGCATCGATCGCGCCCAATGCGGTCGCCCAGACGCAGACATCGGTTTCCACGCCGGAGAGGATCAGCGTATCGATGCCCCCTGCCTTCAACGCCACGGCGAAATCCGGGTTGGAAAACGCCGAGAAGCCCGGCTTATCGAAAACCGCCGCCTTCCCCGCCAGGGTTCGATGTTCGGGCAGGAGACCGATATAGCCCCGCCCTCCGCCTTCCAGGGTGGCGCGCGGCCAATGCGTATAATAGCGCCGCCAGGAGCCCTCCGCCTTTTCCGCGCTGGGTGCGGGCATGAAGCGCGTCCAATAGGTACGGCCCGGCCGGCACTCCGCCAGGCGATGCACCGTGTCGCGAACGCGGCCGATATCGGGCACCGCCCAATCCGGATGATCGGCGAACAGCGCCTGCATATCGATGACCGCATGCGCCGCCCTCTCGAGGCTCGGCGATGCCGGCCTGCTCATGAAGCCACCAGCACATTGTGCTCCCGCGCCCAGGAGAGCGTCACCGCGTCACCGGGATTGTAGAGC
The DNA here is from genome assembly GCA_036499865.1 of Dongiaceae bacterium. GTDB lineage: Bacteria > Pseudomonadota > Alphaproteobacteria > Dongiales > Dongiaceae > Dongia. Next base: position 3,230 of record DASYDA010000062.1, read on the forward strand.
CGCGCGGAACTGTTCTGCTGGAAGACCGAAAGCAACTGATCGCCAACGATGACCTGATAGGTGGTGCTGCTGCCGGAGAAGACCGCGGTCGCCACCTCCCCGGACAGCCGGTTGATGCCGCGCGGCTCATGCCCCGGCGCCAGGCGGATCTTTTCCGGCCGCACGGCAACCACCACATTGTCGCCAACGGCGCGCCATTCATCCGTGTAGGCGGCCTGCCCGCCCAGCACCAATTCGGCTCGAGCCTCGTCATGCGAGATCGAGATCACCCGCCCTTCCAGGAAATTCGCCTCGCCGAGGAATCCGGCCGCGAAACGATTGACCGGCCGGTCATAGACCTCCAGCGGCGCTCCGACCTGGACGATCTCGCCGGCATTCAGGATGGCGATGCGGTCGGAAAGTGTGAGCGCCTCTTCCTGGTCGTGGGTGACGAAGATCGTGGTGATGCCGACTTCGCGCTGGATACGCCGCAATTCGATCTGCATCTCCTGCCTGAGATGCTTGTCCAAGGCACCCAGCGGCTCGTCCAACAGCAGCACCTTGGGCCGCGTGACCAGCGCTCGCGCCAGGGCGACCCGCTGCTGCTGTCCGCCGGAAAGCTGCTTTGGCCGCCGCTCATGCAGGCCGGAAAGCTTCACCAGATCGAGGATCTCCCCGACCCGCTTCTTGATCTGCCCGGTTGAAAGCTTGCGTACGCTGAGGCCGAAGGCGACATTGTCGAACACCGACATATGCGGGAAGAGCGCGTAGTTCTGGAACACCATGCCGATATCGCGCCGATGCACCGGCGTGCTGCCGATATCGACGCCGTCCACCAGCACGGTGCCGGCATCGAGATCGACGAATCCGGCGATCGCACGCAGCAAGGTGGTCTTGCCGCTGCCGCTCGGCCCGAGCAGGCCGAAGAATTCGCCATCCTCGAAGGCCAGCGAGACATCGTTCAGCGCGGCCGTGCTCCCGTAGCGCTTTTCCGCGCCGACCACCTCGACCTGGCTCATCGGTCCCCGCCGAATTTGTAGTAACGCGCCGTGATCAGCATGATGCCCATGGAAATGACGATGATGATGGTGGAGATCGCATTGATCTCCGGCGTGAATCCCTTGCGGATCGAGGTGTAGATCACCACCGGCAGCGTGGTGACGCCGGGCGGCGCCAGGAAATAGGAGATCACGAACTGGTCAAAGGAGGTGGCGAAGGCGAACAAGGCCGCCGCGATGATGCCGGGCGCGATGATCGGCACCGAGACCCGCCGGAAGGTCTGCCAGGGTGTCGCCCCCAGGGTGGCGGCCGCCTCCTCCATCGACTTCGGGAAATTGCTGAGCCGCGCGCCCACCACGATCACCACATAAGGCAGCGACAGCGCCACATGCCCCAGCAGGATGGTGAACAGGCTGCGAAATTGCGGGCAATATTTCGGATCCAGCCACGTGCTGCAGAGGGTCGACGTCCAATAGAAGAACACCAGCATAGCGGTCCCGATCACCAGCCACGGGATGGTGATTGGCGGAAGGAGCAGCAATTGCAGGAAGGTGCGGCCCCGGAATCGATAGCGTGCGAAGGCCAGCGCCGCCGCCGTGCCGAGCGCGGTCGCGATGATCGTATTCAGCACCGCGATGTAGACACTATTCCACCCCGCCTCCAGCAACCGATCGTTGGTCGCCAGGTGCTTGAACCAGATCAGATCGAATTGGAATGGCAGGCCGTAGAGCGGCGAGCGATTGAACGCCAGGGCCGCCATCACGAAGATCGGCACATAGAGGAACAGCAGCACCAGCATCAGATAGATCTTGGCGATGACGCCGCTGATCGTGCCCTTCCCGCCTTTCATGCGAATACCCCACGCTTCCGCAATGCCGGATAGAGCGCCGCGAAGATCACCAGCACGATCGCCAGCAGGGTGAAGGACAAGGCGGCGCCCAACGGCCAGTTCGCGGTGACGGTGAACTGCTCCTCGATATTCATGCCCAGGGTAGCGCCCTTGGTGCCGCCCAGGATGCGCGGCTCCATGAAGGAGCCGATAACCGGCACGAAGATCAGAACGGCGCCGGAAAGCACGCCGGGCAGGCTCAAGGGAAAGATCACGCGGCGGAAGATGGTCGAGCCGGTGGCGCCGAGGCTGCGCGCGGCTTCCACCAGCGAATCGTCGATCGCCTGCAGCGAGACGTAACAGGTCAGGATCATATACGGCAGGTAGGAGTGCACGAGGCCGATCACCACCGCCGGATAGGTGAACAGCAGGTTGATGGTGGGCGCGCCCGGAAAGACGGCGTGAACCGCCATGTCGATCAGCCCGCCGGAACGCAGCACCATGGTCCAGGAGAAGATGCGCACCAGCGCGTTGCTCCAGAACGGCAGCACGATCAGCAGGAACAGGGCTTCCCGCCAGCGGCCCTTGACCTTCTTGGCCAGCGCATAGGCCGCCGGGTAGCCGACCAGGAAGGAGAACAAGGTGGTCCAGAAGCCCAGCATCAGCGACCACCAGGTCAGCGGCAGGTAGAACGGCTTCTGGATGATCGCCGCGTAATTGGCCCAGGTGAAATGCGCCGGTTCCGGCACCAGCGGCGATTTATCCAACAGGCTGCAATAGAGCATGGCCGAAAGCGGCAGGAAAATCGTGATCGCCAGCCAGAGATAAGCCGGCCCCGTCAGCCCGAAAATCGACCAGATTTGCCGCTGCCGTGGCGACATTCAGAGGGTGCCTTTGGATTGAGCGCTGAAGGGCACATCGCACCTCGCGGATAGAGCAACCCCCACTCCGTCCGCGAAGGCGGACATCCGTCCATTGGCTCGCCCCCAACTTGGGGGCGAGGGAAGAAAGTAAGTTTTACTGAAATGAAGCAATCGATGACTCTCTCAATCCCCTCCCCCAAGATTGGGAGAGGGTTAAGGAGGGGGTTGATCGCGAACTCGGTTTCGATGATCGAGTCACGATCCCGATCGCAATCCGAGATCAGCCCGCGTAAGCGGTCTTCACTTCCGTCCAGAGGTCGGAATACTTCTGCTTCTCGTCATCGGTCAGCGGCGCCATGTATTGCAGGCGCTTGATGTTCTCGTCGTTGGAATAGAAGGCCTTCGAGGGATTGTCGTCCGGCAGGGCGGCCGTCGTCTTTGGGTTGGTCGCCGCCGCGGCGCCCACATCGGTGCCCCATTTGATGAAGAAGCTGGGATCGACCATGTAGTTGATGAAGGCATGGGCGCCTTCGGGATTCGGCGAACCCTTGGCGATCGCGAGGCCGTCGAACCAGCCGATGGCGCCTTCCTTCGGCACGAAGACGCCGACCGGGAGCTGGTAGGTCTTCACCGCCCGGAAGGCCGAGCCGCTCCAGTAGAACGAGATATCGAAGACCTTGGCCTTGAACTGCTTGTCCCATTCGTCTTCCGAAGACCAGAGCATGGAGACGTTCGGCTTCAGATCCATGAGCTTCGCCTTGACCTTGTCGAGGTCCTTGGGATGGTTCATGTCCTGGCCGGTCGCGATGGCGGCGAAGCTCACCGCTTCGATCGCATCGTCGCGCATGCAGAC
>DASYDA010000063.1:0-17459 GCA_036499865.1 Dongiaceae bacterium
GATCTGGATGTGTTCTGGAACGCCGTCAGGCATCTCATCCTGCCGGCGAGCCTGCTCGGCTTCTTCTGTTTCGCCTATATCAGCCGCATGACCCGGGCCATGATGCTGCAGCAGCTGACCCAGGAATATATCGTGGTCGCCCGGGTCAAGGGCCTCAGCCGCGCGCGCATCATCTGGCGGCATGCCTTCAGCAACATCCTGGTGCCGCTGATCACCGTCATCGCGCTCACCTATGCCATGCTGCTCGAGGGCTCCGTGGTGACCGAGACGGTGTTCGCCTGGCCCGGCCTCGGTTCCTATATGACCAATTCGCTCCGCACCGCGGATATGGACGCCGTGCTGGGCGGCACGCTGGTCATCGGAACCTGCTTCGTGATGATCAACATGCTTTCCGATCTGCTCTACAACTTCCTCGATCCCCGGGTTCGATCATCATGAGCATGGCGGCGGCCGAACGGAACTATATCCGCTGGCTCACCAGCGAAACGCCGAATTCTGCGACGCAGGCGCGTGCGATCCAGATCTACTCGACCGCTTCCGCCTTCGCCGCCAACCGGCTGGCGATGGTCGGCCTCGGAATCCTGCTGGTCATTCTCGTTGTTGTCATAGCGGCACCGTTGTTGGCGACGACAAGCCCGATCGAGCAAGATCTTGCCGCCCGGCTGCTTCCGCCGAGCGCACAGCACTGGTTCGGCACCGATCAATACGGACGCGATCTCTACTCCCGCGTCATCTACGGCTCGCGCGTCACCCTGCTGATCACCGCCTGCGTCCTCGCGGCGGTGGGGCCGATCGGCCTGATCGTCGGCTGCATCTCCGGCTATTGGGGCGGCTGGGTCGATCGCGTCATGATGCGGATCACCGATATCTTCCTGGGTTTCCCCAAACTCATTCTGGCCTTGGCCCTGGTCTCGGCCTTGGGTCCAGGCCTCGGCAACGCCATGATCGCGATTGCGCTCACGTCATGGCCGGCTTATGCGCGGACCGCACGATCGGAAGCGCTGATCTTGCGTGAAAACGAATATATCAATGCGGCACGGATCCTGGGTGCCGGTTCCTTCCGCATCGTCTTCCGCCATGTCATGCCGCTCTGCCTGCCTTCGGTCATCGTGCGGCTGGCGCTGGATTCCGCCGGCATCATCCTGACCGCGGCGGCGCTGGGCTTCCTGGGCCTCGGTGCGCAGCCGCCCTTGGCGGAATGGGGGACCATGATCTCCGACGGAAGGGAGTTCCTGCTGACGCAATGGTGGGTGGCGACCTTTCCGGGCATCGCGATCTGTGTCGCCAGCCTCGCTTTCAATCTGGTCGGGGACGGGTTGCGCGATCTGCTCGACCCCCGGGGCGCATAGGGAGCGCCTAGGATGGATCCGCTGCTGAAGGTCCAGGATCTGCAGGTTTCGTTTCCCGGACGGCATCGCGTGACGCAGGCTGTGCGCGGCATCAGTTTCGAACTGGGCCGCGAGAAGCTGGGCATTGTCGGTGAATCAGGTTCCGGCAAGTCGCTGACCTGCCGCGCCCTGATGGGGATTCAGCCGGAGGGCTGCGTTGTCACCGCGAAGGAGATGCGGCTTGGCGAAGTCGATCTGCTGCGCGCGGGTGAAGCGCGCCTGCGCGGGATTCGCGGCCGGCGCATGTCGATGATCATGCAGGACCCCAAATACTCGCTGAATCCAGTCCTGAAAGTCGGGCTACAGATCGCCGAGGCCTATCGCGCCCAGACGGGGGCCGGTTGGAAGGATTGCTGGAGCCGGGCTCTGGAAATGCTGCAAGCTGTGCGCATCCGCGAGCCGGAACGCGTGATGAATTGTTATCCGCATGAGATTTCGGGTGGCATGGGCCAGCGCGCCATGATCGCGATGATGCTGATCTCCTCGCCCGAAGTCCTGATCGCGGACGAACCGACCTCGGCTCTCGATGTCACCGTCCAGTCCCAGGTGCTCGATGTCCTGAACGATATGGTGAATAGGCGGAAGATCGGCCTGATCTTCATTAGCCACGATCTCAATCTGGTCGCCTCGTTCTGCACGCGTGTCCTGGTGATGTATGCCGGGCGGGTCCTAGAGACGCTGGACGCGCATGCGTTGTTCGAGGCGAAGCATCCCTATACCCGCGGCCTGCTCGGCGCCATTCCCAGCGTCCGGAATCGGCGCAAGGTCCTGCCGACCATCGAACGCGATCCCGATTGGTTGACGGCATGATCACGGTCCGCAACCTCAAGGTGGATTTCCATTCCTCCCAGGGCTCGACCACGGCCGTCAACGGTGTCTCCTTCCAGGTTCCCGCCGGCCAGAGTTTCGGCATTGTGGGGGAATCGGGTTCCGGCAAATCGACCATCCTGCGCGTCGTCGCCGGTTTGATCCGCGACTGGTCGGGCGGCATTGCGATCGGCGGCGAGGATCTCGCCAAAGTGAGATCGAAGGCCTTTTACCGATCGGTGCAGATGGTGTTCCAGGATCCCTATGCCTCGCTCCACCCGATGCAGACGGTGCAGCGGATTCTGGAAGAGCCTCTGGCCATCCATCGCATCGGCGACAGGCGGGAGAGGGTGAGCAGGGTCCTGGCGGATGTGGGCCTGGGGCCGAATTTCTTGTTCCGCTTTCCGCATCAGCTTTCCGGTGGGCAGCGGCAGAGGATCGCGATCGCCCGTGCCCTGATCATCGAACCGACCATCCTGCTGCTGGATGAGCCGACCTCCGCGCTGGATGTCTCGATCCAGGCCGAGGTCCTCAACTTGCTGCAACGCCTGCGCCAGGAGCGGAGCCTTACTTATTTGCTGGTCAGCCACAATCTCGGCGTGGTGACTCATCTCTGCGACCGGCTGGCCGTCATGCGTACCGGAGAATTCGTGGAAGAGCTGACAGTCGAGATGCTGCAGGCCGGCATCGCGGTCAATGCCTATACCCAGCAACTGCTCCATTCCTCCGAAGGCTATGTCGAGCAGCACCTGGACGAGGGTTTGACGCGCCCGATCGCGTCTTTGCAAGAAACTTCGAAATTCGGCAATTCGTCATTGAAGAGGGAAGACTAGAATGAATCGCTGGAATATCGGCGAGCGCGCAGCCCGCGTTCATGCCGGCTCGGTTGTATGGGACGATCACTCCGGATTCATGCCGGTGCCCGACGCCGATCTTCCGCAATTGCAACGCTGGATCGATTCCGGGATCAACTACATCTCGATCGATGTGAGCTTCGATGCCCTGCCGCGCGAAGACGCCATCAAGACCATCGCCGCCTATCGCGTCTGGTTCGAAAAGCATCCGGGACAGTACCGGCTGGTGGAGACCGCCGACGACATCCTGCGGGCGAAGCAGGACGGCAAGCTGGCCATCACCTTCGATATCGAAGGCATGAATGCGCTCGACGGCGACGTCAATATGGTCTCGTTGTTCTACCGGCTGGGCGTGCGCCAGATGCTGTTCGCCTATAATCTCAACAACGAGGCCGGCGGCGGCTGCCATGACGACGATCAGGGATTGACCGCTTTCGGCCGCGACGTCATCGAAGAGATGAACCGGGTGGGAATGATGGTTGATTGCACCCATTGCGGCAAACGCACGGCGCTCGAAGCCATGGCGACCTCGCAGGCACCGACGATCTTCTCGCATTCGAATATGCGCGCGCTCTATGACCACGAGCGCAATATCCCGGATGAATTGATCAAGGCTTGCGCCAAGACTGGTGGCGTGGTCGGCATCAATGGCGCGGGCAACTTCCTTGATGACGTGGACGCGAAGACGGAATCCATGGTCCGGCATATCGCCCATGTGGCCGATCTGGTCGGGCCGCAGCATGTGGGCATCGGCCTGGACTATGACTGGGATCGTTATTTCAAGCCTGTCCAGGACAAGAAATTCTGGCCCGCGGGCCGGGGCTATGAGAACCGCGGCAATTTCAAGGACGCCTCACCCGAACAGCTGCCGCAACTGACCGAAGCCCTGCTTGATCGGGGCTTCTCGGAAGACAATGTGCGGGGGATAATGGGCGGAAATTTCCTGCGCCTTGCCCGGGAAGTGTGGAAATGACCCGAGTGGTTTCTCTGGGGGCTTCTCTGGCGGCTGCAACTGGAGGATAGGCTATGACATCAACCGCATCCAGCCGCAGCGCGAAGCCTCGCAAGGCTCAGGGTGAAACGGTGAGCGCGCGGATTCGTGGCGGACGGGCGCCGGCGGCGGCGGGAAGTCGCGAGCCCGGTGTGCAGCGGATCGTCCAGCTGCTCGAATTCGTGCATCGCTTCGGCGGGCCGATCCGGATCGGCGATCTCGCCCGCCGGCTGAATGCGCCGCGGTCCTCCGTCTATGCCCTGGTCGGCGTCCTGGTCGAGGCCGGGATTCTCAACCAGGCGGAAACCGGTGAGGTGTTCTTCGGTAAGCGGCTGTATTTCTACGGTCTGGACTTCCTCCGCGAAAACGATCTGCTGCGCCGCGGCCGGGACGAAGTCGACCGTCTCGGGCACGAGACCGGCGAGACGGCCCAGCTTTGCATCCTGAACGGCCGATACTATGCCGTCGCCCATGTCCGTCAGGGCTCGCGGCCCTTCCGCATCAACTCCGACATCGGCACCCAACTGCCCTTGCCGTGGACGGCGTCGGGGCGGCTGTTCCTCTCTCATCTTTCACCCGATGAAATTCGCGCTTTCGTGGAGCCGGGCGATCTGCGTCTGCCCGACGGCCATTTGATCGAGATGGAGGAGTTCATCGACCAGATCGCCGAAGCCCGGGAGCAGGGGTTCTGCATCACCTCAGGTCTGGTCGACGCCTATACGCATTGCATCGCCGTGCCTCTATTGGACGATGCCGCGCACTCGGTGGCGACGCTGTGTTTCGCGGTTCCCTTCGACACGCCGTCGGATCGGGTCGTGCAGCTCTGTGAGATGCTGATGCGGTCGGCTAAGAGTCTTTCCATCCTTCCCAAGCTCAGTCAGCGCGGCGCCGTGTTTCGCTCGCTCGAGAGGCCCTATGAAAAAAGCCCAGACCATCAGCAGCCTTGAGACGCCGGCTCCCATCGTCGATCTTGCCATTGCCGAGCGAAATCTGAAGCGCGCCCAGGATTTCTTCGACCGCAGCGGTACCCGGCTGCGGCCGCATATCAAGACGCATAAGAATGTCGGCTGGGCGCGGCGGCAAGTCGAGTTGGGTGCCGTTGGCATCACCTGCCAGAAACTCGGCGAGGCGGAGGTAATGGCCGATGGTGGCATCGCGGATATCCTGATCAGCTTTCCCATCATCGGCGAAGACAAGCTCGCCCGCTTGACCGCCATCGCGAAGCGTGTCGCGGTGAGCTGCGTTGTCGATAGCGCGGTAGGCGTGAGCGGAATCGCGCGGGCCGCCGTCGATCATGGCGCCGATCTCGGCGTGATGATCGAATGCGATGTCGGCGGCGGGCGATGTGGCGTGCAGGACCCCGAGACGGCCGTCGGCATCGCCCGGCAGATCGCCAGGAGCAATCGCCTGCGTTTCGAAGGTCTGATGACCTATCCGCCGCTGGGCCAGATCCTCGAAGTGCGGAACCGCCTGCAGGCGGTGAAGGCCGCGATCGAGCATGCCGGCATCGCCGTGCCGCAGATCAGCATCGGCGGCACGCCGGAGATGTATCGCGCCGGCGAATACGGCGTCGAAACCGAGCACCGGCCGGGTACTTACATCTACTCCGATCGCTACATGGCGGCGCGCGGCGTGGGAACGCTGGACGATTGCGCGCTCAAGATCATTGCCACCGTCGTCTCGCGGCCGACCGGCGACCGAGCCGTCATCGATGCGGGCTCTAAAAGCCTGTCATCCGATTCCATGGGTTTTCCAGATCATGGCGTGATCCTGGAATATCCCGGTGCGCGGCTTGGCAAGCTGAGCGAGGAGCACGGGATTATCGATCTGTCGCTCAGCCCGGAGAAACCCGCCATTGGGGAACGGATCACGATCATCCCCAACCATGCCTGCGCCGTCTCGAACCTGTTCGATCGGGTCTACGGGATCGACCGCGATCAGGTGGAGAGGATGATCACGGTCGATGCGCGCGGCCGCGTGGCATGAGGATCGTCGCGGTCAATTCGCGGGAGGCGAGGCGGGGAAAGGGTCGTCCGCGAGACTATCGCTGCTGATCGGGCCGAAGGTCGACGACACCTGGGAAAGCTCGGCCGAATTCGATGCGTGCTGGATCGCCTCTTGCTGGTCGAGGCGCGTGCACCACGGGCTGTCCTGCCCGGCGATGTTCCGGTTCATATCGGAAAAGCACATGGCATTTAAGGCGAAGAGATTGTTCTTCTTCGCCGCTTCCCGATATTCGCGGAGCGCCAGCAATGCCTGCACGTCTCCCTGCGCCGCCGCGAGCTTGAACCACTTCTTCGCTTCGTTGTCGTCGGGCTGAAGATTGCGGCTCGGGTCCAGGAGGTCGCGACCGGCTTCATACAGAATTGCGAGGCGTATCTGCGCCACAAGCAAGCCTTGGGATGCCGCGCGGCGATACCAGTCGGCGGCAATTTTGTCGTTCTGCTCGACGCCGTAGCCCATATAGGAGAGATAGCCGAGATAGGTTTGCGCGACCGGGTTGCCGCGCGATGCCGCCTTCGTGAAATCGTCACGTGCTTCCGCTGCGCTGCGCGGGTCCTTCAGGGCTTCGCGGCCCTGTTGTATTTCAGCTTCAGCCTGGTAGCCGGCAATGGCGTTTTGCGACAGCGGAGCGATATTCTCGGCGCGGCCGCTTGCGTCGAACGCGATACATGATGCGGCAAGCAGCGCGATGAACAGCGTCACCCGGCGCTTACGAGCGAGAGCAGTCCAAAATGCCATTCGATGAGACATGAAGTCTCGCTAGGTCACTTTGTCCGCTCTCAGTTTAGCAAGCTCGTCCGCGGATAGAAACAGCAGCTCCTTCAGCACCTCGTCCGTGTGCTGGCCGCAGGTGGGCGGAGCGAGGCGGTAATCGACCGGCGTGTTGGAGAGCTTGATCGGGTTGCCGATGAGATCGACCGCGCCCTTGGCGGAAGCGGGATAGGGCATGGTCACCTTCATGCCGCGCGCCAGCACTTGCGGGTCGCTGAAGACCTGCGCCATGTCGTTGACGGGGCCGACCGGCACGCCGAGCGGCTCCAGTCCTTTCAGCCAATGCTCGCGCGTTTGCGTTGCGGTGACCGCGTTCAACATCTCATAGAGCGCCACGCGATTGACCACGCGGGCGGGATTGGTCTTGAAGCGCTCGTCGCTCGCCCATTCCGGCTTGCCGGCGAACTGGCAGAATTTCTGGAACTGGCTGTCATTGCCGACCGCCAGGATCACATAGCCGTCGGAGCAGGGCACCACGGAATAGGGCACGATGGTGCTGTGTTCGTTGCCGGCGCGCTTCGGCAATTGGCCGGAGGTCAGGTATTGCAGCCCGCAATTCGCCAACCAGCCGACCTGGGAATCCAGCAGGCTCATATCGATATACTGGCCCTGGCCGGTGATCTGCCGGTGATGCAGGGCCGCGAGGATTGCGGTCGAGGTGAAGATGCCGGTCATCACATCGGTGACCGCGACGCCGACCTTCATGGGCTGGCCATCGGGTTCGCCGGTGAGGCTCATGATGCCGCCCATGCCCTGTGCCAGGAAATCGTAGCCGGCGCGGTTGGCATAGGGGCCGTTCTGGCCGAAGCCGGTGATCGAGCAATAGACGAGGCGTGGGAATTCGAATTTCAGCTCTTCGTAGTCGAGCCCGTATTTCTTCATATCGCCGACCTTGAAATTCTCGACGAAGATGTCGCAGCGGGCGATCAATTGCTTGGCGAGGGTTTGCCCTTCCGGCTTGGAGACGTCGAGCGTCACCGAACGCTTGTTGCGGTTGACCGAGAGATAATAGGCGCTCTCGCTGGTGTCCTCGCCGTCCTTGTCCTTGACGAAGGGTGGGCCCCATTTGCGCGTGTCGTCGCCGGCGCCGGGCCGCTCGATCTTGATGATATCGGCGCCGAGATCACCGAGAATCTGCGTCGCCATCGGACCCGCCAGAATGCGCGTCATATCGAAAACCCGTAGGCCGGCCAAAGGTCCGGACATGAACGCTCCTCTGCACAATGCCTGCCGCCAATCTCGGCGGGTATAGCGGCAAAAGCAAGCGGAGGATTAGTCGCGTCGCAGCGCGATCGTGGCGCCGAGGCCGACCAGGACGGAGCCGGAAATCCAGTTCTGCAGCTTTTGGAAGATCGGCCGGCGGCGTAGCAGCGCGGCGGCCCTGCCGCTCAAGACGGCGACCAGGGCATCGCAGGGAACTCCGGTCACGGTCACGATCGTACCGAGCAGCAGAAGCTGCGGCGCGAGAGGCCCGACCTTGGGATCGGCGAATTGCGGCAGGAAGGCCAGGAAGAACAGGGCCGTCTTCGGGTTGAGAATCTCGACAAGGCAGCTTTGCCGGAACACGCTGGCAAGCGACCGCTTCGGCAGGAGTGCATCGGGCGAGAGGTTTTGCGAACGGCTGAGCAGCATGCGCAGGCCGAGGAAGATGAGATAGCCGGCGCCGCCGAGCTTCATGGCGAGGAAAGCCATGGGCGAATATTTGAGGATCATCGCCAGGCCCAGCGAGGTCACCGTGACATGGAACAGGCTGCCGATGCCAAGGCCGGCCGCGGCAATGAGGCCGGCCGAGGTACCTTGGGCAAGGCTGCGCGACATCACATAAAGATTGGAAGGGCCGGGCGCGATGTTCATCGCCAGGGCCGCCAAGGTGAAAAGCAGGAGGGTGTTTGTGCCGGGCATGGATACAGTTTCCCTTTGAAGGGCTTCCTCGATCAAGGACCGCTTTGGCGTCGAGGGTGGGTCCAGATTCGCCGGCGATACCGAGCGAAGCTATCCGATCAAACTCCTCGATTCAGCGAATCCAGCGCGCCTTGCAGGATGAACGCGGCGGCGGACTGATCCACCACCTTCGCGCGTTTGGCACGGCTCATATCGGCTTCGATCATGTTGCGGGTGACCGCCATGGTGGAGAGGCGTTCATCCCAGAACGTGACCGGCACATCGCGCAACGGGGTAAGATTGACGGCGAATTGCCGGACGGATTGGCAGCGCGGACCTTCGCTGCCATCCATGTTCAAGGGCAGGCCGATCACCAAGCCGCCGATCTGGCGCTCGTCCATGAGGCGCAGGAGTTCGGTCGCATCCTTCGTGAACTTGGTGCGGCGGATCGTCGTCAAGGGCGAGGCGACGCGATGACCGGGATCACCGATCGCGATGCCGATGGTCTTCTCGCCGAGATCCAAGGCCGCGAGGCGCAGGCGCGGCGGCAGGGCTGCCACCAGTTCCGTGGGCGTCGTGAATATCATAAGGCGAGCAGTTCCGCGAGTTCGCGATGGAAGGGCACCGCATCGCCGATATCGGGTCCATCCAACTCCTCCGCGTAGCGGCGGCCGGCATAGACGGCGGCAGCGATGGTGCTCGGTGACCAGCAATCGCCGGCGCCCTTCACGGATTTGATCCCTGCATCCACCCAATCGGTTTCCCGCGATTTGAGATCGAGGAAGAGTCGGTCGTCCGGAAGCCGCGCCGTTACCAGCACCAGGGAGTCGCAGGGCTGCATTGATTTGCGCCCGGTATAGACACAGGCGGTTTCCGCTTCGCCGGCACGCGCCGCGGTCACCACCCGCGCGGTGACGATCTCGACGCCGAGCTCCAGCAGATGCGTCTGGATCTTGAACTGCTCCATGGTGTTGCGCGCCCAGTTGGAAACCTCGACTGCCGGCGTCACCAGCGTGACATCGAAACCGTCCTTCAGCAGCCGTTCGGCGAGCACGCCGCCCATATAGAAGTGGTCGTCATCGAACAGCACGACGCGCTTCCCGCGCGGCCGCTTCCCGGCCATGAGATCATCGGGGGTGAGAATATCGACGCCCTCGGCGATCGGCATCGGCAGAGTGTGGTGATGCGCGACGCCGTCGCGCCGCCAGTGTGCGCCGGTCGCGATCAGGACGTGGTCGAAGCCGAATTCCAGCACCTGCCCTGCATCCAATCGGCTGTCGAAGAAGATCTCCACATTGGCCATCTTGGAGAGCTGATAGGCGCGATAATCCCGCACGCGGCCCCAAACGGAAAGGCCCGGCAATTTCGCTTCCTTGGCGACCCGGCCGCCGAGTTCCGTGGAGGCTTCCGCCAGCGCCACCTCATAGCCGCGCTGGCCGAGGGCACGTGCGGCTTCGAGGCCGGCGGGTCCGGCGCCGACGATCAGCACCCGCGATTCCGATTCCTTGGCGCGGATCAGTTCCGGATGCCAACCGCGCCGCCATTCCTCGCCCATGGCGGGATTCTGGGTACAGCGGCTGGGCGACATGGTCATGTCGCCGGAGACGCAGATATTGCAGCCGATGCATTCGCGGATGTCGTCGATGCGGCCTTCCTCGATCTTCTTCGGCAGGAAGGGATCGGCGATGGAGGGCCGCGCGGCGCCGATGAGGTCGAGGAGGCCCTGCCGGATCTGCCGCACCATCTGGTCGGGCGAGGTGAACCGGCCGACGCCGACCACCGGTTTGGTGGTCAGCTTCTTCACGCCGCGCACGAATTCCTCTTCCGCGGCTTCCTCGGTGAAACGCGAGGTGCGGGAATCGATGTCCCAGCTTCCCATGGTGAGGTCCCAGAGATCGGGGGTCTCCGCCATGCGGCCGATCACGTCCTCGGCTTCGGATTTGGTGATTCCTTCTTCTCCGAGCATTTCGTCCATGGCGAAGCGGAGCGCGACGGCGGAGCGATCGCCCACCGCGTCCCGCGTGTCTTCGGTCACCTCGCGCAGCAGGCGCATGCGGTTTTCCAGACTGCCGCCATATTCATCGCTGCGATGGTTCAGGCGTCGCGAGAGGAAATGCTGGAAGGTGCTGAAGCCGTGCGCCGCGTATACATAGATGATGTCGAAACCGGCGCGCTTCGCCCGCAAGGCCGCGTTGCGATGCCAGCGGCGGAGGTCGCGGATATCAGATTTGTCCATGGCGCGCGCCTGCACCGGATCGTAGGTGAAGGTCGCGATGGGCAAGTGACTGGGGCCGAGCGGCGTCTCACGGGTGGTGAAATTGGCGCCGTTCATGCCGTTATAGGCGAGCTCGATTCCGGCCAGCGCATTCTCCTTGTGCACGGCGGCGGTGATGCGCTCGAAGACCGGCAGGTCGCGGTCGTCCCAGAGCCGCAATTCGATGAACGGCGTGATCTCCGAGGTGTGATGGATCTCAACCTGTTCGGTGCAGATGACGCCCCAGCCGCCCGCCGCCTTGTTGGCGCGCATCTTCACCATCGCGGATGGGTCGCGATAGCCCTGGCCGTTGCAGTGCGGCACCTGGTAGAAGCGGTTCTTGGTTGTGACCGGGCCGATCCGCACCGGTTCGAACAGGATGTCGTAGCGCGGGTCGCGTCCCAAAATCTGGCCTACCCTTCAGTTAAAGTCGACAGCGATCGCGAAGCGGCGGTCGCAATGCGCCTCATCAATCGCAGACGCGAATGCATTTATAAAATCGAATTAAATGAGAAACTACAAAGGATTTATAAATTCAGAATATGCCCGCGCTCCGCTATGCCAGTGCCGCGGGTCGGGCCGCAAAGGCATCCCGCAACCACCAGGCAAAGAGGATGCCGATCGCCGCCAGCACGGCGCCACCGCAAAACAGGATCAGCGATGCCGTGGAGACGACTTCGGGGGTGAGCGGCCCGTCGAGTCCGATACCGTTGCCGATCAACCCCGCCGCTGCCGCGCTGATGGCGCCTCCCATTCCCCACAGAGTGGAGGTCGCCGCGGACGTGGCATCTTCCTCGCCGGGATCGGTGGCCGCCATGACTCTCTGCATTAGGAAAGAATACGAGACGCCGAAACCGGATCCGATCAGCACCAGAGCGATGGCGATGAACGGCAATGGGCTTGCCGCAAGGGTTAGGCCAAGCAGGACCAGGCCCAAGGTGAGGAATGTCGGCCCGGCAAGGATTGAAAGATTGTGCCAGCGTGACGCAAGCGGCGCCACCAGCATTGCGGAAATGGACCATGCCAGTGCGTGGATCGCGCCGAAATAGCCGGCGGCGGTCGGTGTGAGGCCGCGATAGACCTGCAGGATATAAGGCCCATAGACATAGACGGCGGCTTCCGACAGCGCCATGAGCACCATCACCCAGAGGCCCAGGGACACCGGATGCCGGATACCGGGAAAGGCGCTGGGGAAAAGTTTGGAAGGATTGCGCCGATCCAGTGCCAGCGTAAGTCCGATCAGCGCTATTCCGAACAGCACCGCGGCCATCCCCAGCAGGTGCCCGAGCAATCTGCCGGGGAACATGGGGGCAAAGCGGTCGGCGACCGCGATTGCCATCACACCGATGGCCAGCGAAGTAAGGCGCAGCAGGGGTGCGGACGTCTGACCGGGAACATGCGGCCGGTGGCGCAAGATGATCCAGCCGAGGCCCATCATGGGTACCGGCAGAATCGCGGATCCGTAGAAGGCGAGGCGCCATGTGCCGAGATCGGTCAACACGCCGCCCAGCAAAGGGCCGAGCGTCACCGCCAGCGCCCAGGTGACGGCCTCTACGCCGCCGACCCGGGGCACCAGCGCATTATCGAACAGCTCACGCACCAGGGCGTAGCTGAGCGCCAGAAGGAAGCCCTCGCCGAGACCTTGGATCGCACGGCCGGCCAGGATGTATCCGATGCTGGGCGCCAGGCCGGCGATGACGCCGCCGGCAACGACGATCAGGCCGGCGACCATCATCGAATGGCGCGGCCCAAATCGCGATTTGATCGGCGCCAGCATGGCGCCGCCCAGGATCGAGGTCATGAGATAGAGGCTGGTGGCCCAACTGAGATAGGCGGCGCCATGCAATTCCTCGACCGCGCTCGGCATCGCCGTTGTCGCCATGTACCAGATCGTCGCATGCAGGCCGACGCCGAGATTCACGAGAACCAGGGGCGCCAAGTTGTGCCGGCGGAGTAGGGCGGTGTTTGCGGTCATCTGGCACGGGCTGAAAGAGAGGTCGGCTCTCCTTGTATGGGCGTTTAAAAAAGAAAGCAAATAGTTTTCTAATTGTGGTGCCTGTGCTAAGAATGTGGCATGGAAGCTCGCGGACCCTATCGGTTGCTCTATGCCATCAAGGCCGCCGGCCCTCAGAGCGCGGAAGCGCTGGGCCGCAAGCTCGGCATGACGCCGGTGGGCGCGCGCCAGCATCTCGGCAGATTGCATGAAGAGGGCTTGGTCGATTTCGAGGATCGCAAGGACGGTGTCGGGCGGCCGAAGCGGGTATGGTTCCTGACCGATGCGGGGAACGCGCGGTTTCCGGACAACCATGCCGGCCTGACGCTGGAAATGATCGAGGCTGTCCGCAAGATCGGCGGCGAGACCATGCTCGACGAGATCATCGGCGTGCGCGAGAGAAAGACGCTCAGGAATTATCGCAGCCGCCTCGAGGGTGCGGCCAGTCTTAAGGAGAAAGTCGCACGGCTGGCGAAAATCCGCAGCGAGGAGGGCTATATGGCGAGCAGCGCCGCAGCGCCGGAGGGCGGCATGCTGCTGGTCGAGAATCATTGTCCGATCTGCGTCGCGGCCAAGTCCTGCCAGGGCTTCTGCCGTTCGGAGCTCCAGTTGTTCCGTGCGGCGCTCGGTTCCGGCGTCAGCGTCGAGCGCATCGAGCATCTGCTCGACGGCGCCCGCCGCTGCGTTTATCGGATTGTAGAGAGAAACGGGAAAGTCTCCGGATAGACCCGTCGCCCCCTCACTCTATCGCTCTCCTTCCCGATCGGCGGGGGAGAGGGGACGCTGCGGCGAGAGCCTTTTGTCCTTGTATCGACTTGCTGCGATCGATAACTCGGCTCGGTGAACCCCCTCTCCCCTTGAGGGAGAGGGTTGGGGTGAGGGGTCGCTCGGAACTATCCGCTAAGCCTTGACCCCTACGTCCTTCGCCGTGAGGTCGATGGCCTTCCTGGTCAGCGCGGCCCATTCGTCGATATGGTCCTTGGTCCACATCAGCGGCGGCGAGATCAGCATGGTGTCGCGGGTCGCGCGCATGACGAGGCCGAGCTTGAAGCAGTGATCGCGGCAGATCGTGCCCACATCGCCCACCGGATCGAAGGTCTTCCGCGTCTTCTTGTCCTTCACCAATTCAATCGCGCCCATGAGGCCGAGGTTGCGCACTTCGCCGACCAGCGGATGGTCGAGGAAGCCCTGC
The DNA here is from genome assembly GCA_036499865.1 of Dongiaceae bacterium. Taxonomy (GTDB): domain Bacteria; phylum Pseudomonadota; class Alphaproteobacteria; order Dongiales; family Dongiaceae; genus Dongia. The sequence goes on from DASYDA010000063.1 coordinate 14,136, forward strand.
AGCGTCTTGGTGAGATAGGGGCCGGTCTCGTTCTTCACGCGATCGACTAGTTTCTCATCGCGCAAGATCCGAATGTTCTCCATGGCGACCGCGCAGGAAACCGGATGGCCGGAATAGGTGAAGCCGTGGCTGAAATCGCCCATCTCGTTGAGCACGCTGGCGACGCGGTCCGCCACCATGATCGCGGAAAGCGGCATGTAGCCGGAGGTGATGCCCTTGGCGAGGGTCATGAAATCCGCCTCGATGCCGTAATACTCGGAGGCGAACCAATGGCCGGTGCGGCCGAAGCCGCAGATCACCTCGTCGGCGATCAGCAGGAGGTCGTATTTCTTGCAGATCTTCTGGATCTCGCCCCAGTAATTCTCCGGCGGGATGATGACGCCGCCCGCGCCCTGGATCGGCTCGCCGATGAAGGCCGCGACATTCTCGGCGCCGAGTTCCTTGATCTTGTCTTCCAGCGCCTGCGCCGCTGCGCGCCCGAATTCTTCCGGCGAAAGGTCGCCGGCCTCGCCATACCAATAAGGCTGCCGGATATGCTCGAAGCCGGGCAGCGGCAGGTCGGCGAGTTCATGCATGTAGCTCATGCCGCCCAATGACGCCGCCACCATGGTGGAGCCGTGATAGGCGTTCTTGCGGCTGATGATGGTCTTCTTCTTCGGCTGCTTCTTCAGGTTCCAATAGCTGCGCACCATGCGGACGATGGTGTCGTTCGCATCGGAGCCGGATTGGCCGTAGAACACATGGCTGAACTGCTTCGGCGTCATCTTTACCAGCACATCGGAAAGCTCGGCCGCGGGTGGATGCGTCGTCTTGAAGAAGGTGTTGTAGTAGGGGAGTTCCAGCATCTGGTTGTAGGCGGCTTCGGCCAGGGTCTTGCGGCCATAGCCGACATTCACGCACCAGAGGCCGGCGAAGGCGTCGAGCAGGCGCTCGCCCTCGGAGTCGATGAGATAGGTGCCCTCGGCCTTGGCGATGACGCGGGGCCCGACCTTATGCAGAGCCGCATGGTCGGTGAACGGATGGACATGGTGACGGTCGAGCGCCTGCCATTCACGAGTGGAGTTGCGTACAAGAGAAGCGGACATCATGGGTTTCCTTCCAGAAGATTGTGAAGAACCGGCCGTTCTTTGCGCGGCCGGTGACACGATAGGGAAGGCCGGCGTTACGGATTGAAATTGATCCGCGCCGTCAAGATCAGGATTTCGTGTTTCGCGTCGATCATCAGACGTTCAACAGCAGATGTTCGCGTTCCCAGGAGCTGATGACGTTCTGGTAAGCGGCAAGCTCCGCGGTCTTCACGATGTAGAGCGCCTTGATGAACCTCTCGCCCAGCAGCGGCCGGATCGGCTTGCAGGCCATGAAGCGGGTGAGCGCTTCATAGGCGGTCTTCGGCAGGGTATGCGCCATGCGATAGGCACTGCCTTCGATCTGGTTCGAAGGCTTCAGGCGTTCGGTCATGCCGATATAGCCGCAGATCAGCGAGGCCGCCATGGCGAGATAGGGATTGGCATCCGCACCCGCCAGCCGGTTCTCGATGCGTCGTGACGAGGCGTTGGAAACCGGCACGCGTAACCCGCAGGAGCGGTTGTCGATGCCCCATTGCACATTGATCGGCGCATCGAATTGCGGCTGCAGGCGGCGATAGGAGTTCACGTTCGGCGCCAGCATCGGGATGACTTGCGGCAGATAGCGCTGCAGCCCGGCCACATAGGCGCGGAACAAGGCCGTGTCGCGGCCCTTGCTGTCGGCGAAGAGGTTGCGGCCGCTGCGTTTGTCCACCACCGATTGGTGCACATGCATGGAGCTGCCCGGCTGGTTCGCCAGCGGCTTCGCCATGAAGGTCGCATAGACATTGTGCTTCAGCGCGGCATGGCGGACCGTGCGCTTGAACAGGAAAGCCTGGTCGGCGAGTTCCAGCGCGTTGCCGTGGTTGAAGTTGATCTCCATCTGCGCCGATCCGGATTCATGAACCAGGGTGTCGACGTCGATCTCGGAGACTTCGCAGTAATCGTAGACGTCTTCGAAAATGGGATCGAACTCGTTCACCGCATCGATGCCATAGGCCTGGCTACCGGTCTCCGCCCGGCCCGATTTGCCGATCGGCGGCAGCAGGGGCAGATCGGGATCGGTGTTCGGCTGCACCAGGTAGAATTCCAGCTCCGGCGCCACCACCGGGCGCCAGCCCTTGTCGTCGTAGAGCTCCAGCACGCGCTTCAGCACATAGCGCGAAGCCATCTCCACCGGCTTGTCCTCGCCGTCATAGGCGTCGTGGATCACCTGGGCGGTGGGGTCGTTGTACCAGGGCACGATACGGACGGTGTCGGAATCCGGCCGCAGATAGACATCGGGATCCTCATAGGAGCCGACGTTGTCGTCATCGACATCCGGATATTCCCCGGTCACCGTCTGCATGAAAACGCTGGTCGGCAGCCGCAGGCTCTCGCCCTTGGAGCTCTTGATGAACTTCGTCGCCGGCAGGATCTTGCCGCGCGGAATACCATTGATGTCGGGGACCAGGCACTCGACCTCATCGACCTTGTGCTCGGTCAGCCAATCTTCCAAGTACTTCATAAAATAACCATGTATAGCCGCGATGCGCCGACTGCCGGTTGCAGCTTTTGAACAATGGCGCTCCGCCAATCGACGGGCCGGAGACTAGCCCAGAATGAGGGGGATAGGCAAAGGCCGGGGCGAAGGGCCGCAGGTCGGAAAGGCCCGGAAAATGGCGGTTTCGTTACCAATTGTCACCATCTAGCCAGTTGAAACGCCACGCGCTTCCGCATAGATTTTGCAGTGCAGCATAAAATCAACGGAGGACTACATGCGTCTTGAAGGCAAGGTGGCACTGATCACCGGCGCCGCCAGCGGCATCGGCAAGGAAATCGCGGATGTGTATGCCGCAGCCGGCGCCAAGGTGGCGATCGCCGATCTCAACCAGGCGGGTGCCGATGCCGCCGCCGCAGATATTAAGGCGAAGGGCGGCCAAGCCATCGGCGTGGCCATGGATGTCACCGACGAGAAGGGAGTCGAGGCGGGCACCGACCTGACCGTGAAGACCTTCGGCGCGCTGGATATCCTCATCTCCAATGCCGGCATCCAGATCGTGAAGCCGGTCCACGAATTCCCTTATGCCGAATGGAAGAAGATGCTGGCCATCCATGTGGACGGCGCCTTCCTCACCACGCGCGCGGCGATGAAGCACATGTACAAGGATAAGCGCGGCGGCTGCATCATCTATATGGGCTCGGTGCATTCCCACGAAGCATCCAAGTTGAAGGCGCCCTATGTCACCGCGAAGCACGGCCTGCTGGGTCTTGCCCGCGT
>DASYDA010000064.1:0-6612 GCA_036499865.1 Dongiaceae bacterium
ACGGTGCCGGAATTCACGGTGACCACCGGGATGCCCTTGGCGATCGCATCCTTCAGCGGGCCTTCCAGGGTGTTGTAGTCGGCGATCGTCGAGATGATGCCCGCCGGCTTGGTGGCCGTGGTCTGCTGGACGATCCGCGCCATGTCGGCGAGGTCTCCGGTGGGCGGATTGCGGTATTCAACCTTGACGTTGAAATCCTTCTCCGCCTGCTTCAGCGAATTCTTGATGACGTTCCACCAGGAATCCGAATCCGGCGCATGGCTGATAAAGACATAGCGCTCGCCATCGGCCGACGCGGACATGCTGAAGCCGAGCGCCGGCAAAGCGAAGGCCGCTGCGGCCAATAGACTGCGCACCAATCCTGACTTCATCTGAATTTCCTCCCTCGGTTTCCACCGGTTTTCACGGCGCGCCTGCGGCATCCGCCATGACCAGCGTTTGGCCGTCATGGCCATTCCTCGTCGTTCAATCCGAATGTCCGTGATCCATGTCGGTTTGCCGGGCGGATGTAGCCCTGCCCGCATCCCTTACGATTGCATCCCTGGCGATCTGCATCCCTGACAACGCTTTGCATGGTCGCGCTTTGTGCGCGGGCATTCTTTGGATTGAACTTGGAACGGCATCCAATGGATCCGTTCCAACGTCGTGCTCAGAATACTGATTTCACAAACCGGTTGCAAACGGAAAATTTATTCCAAACCGGATTTTCAACCCAATAAAAAAAGCCCCGGCTTTCGACAAGCCGGGGCCTCGCAAGCCGCGAGATCGAAACGCGTTACATCTTCATCGCGGCGTCGATCACGTCATGGGTCCAGGCACCTTCCGGCTTCTTGGTGATGACCGGATCTGAGCCGCCCGACATCAAGGTATCGACCGTGTGATTGAAGGCCGCTTCGTCGAGATAGCCGGTGCCTTTCGGATTGTTGCCGATCAGCTTGGCGATCTCCTGCATCATCTTCGCCTGGTGCGCCTCGGTCTGGGCGCCGGTCTCATCGTTGTCGAGGACGATCTTCACCGCCTCGTCCTGATGCGCCGCCGCATATTCCCAGCCCTTCATCGAGGCTTTCACGAACTTCGCCAGCCTCTCGACCTTGGCGGGATCCTTCAAGCTGGATTCCAGCGTGTAGAGCCCGTCTTCCAGAGTGGCGACGCCTTCATCCTCGTATTTGAAGGTGATGAGTTCATCGGGCTTCATGCCGCCGTCGATGATCTGCCAGTATTCGTTATAGGTCATGGTGGAGATGCAATCCGCCTGCTTCTGCAGGATGGGGTCGACGTTGAAGCCCTGCTTCAGCACCTTGACGCCGCCGGGGCTGCCATCGGTCTTCAGCCCGAGCTTGTTCATCCAGTTGAGGAACGGATATTCGTTACCGCCGAACCAGACGCCGAGCGTCTTGTCCTTGAAATCGGCGGGCGTCTTGATGCCGCTGTCCTTGCGGCAGGTCAGCATGAGGCCGGACTTCTGGAACACCTGGGCGATGTTCACCAGCGGCACGCCCTTCTCGCGTGTGGCCAGCGCCGAAGGCGCCCAGTCGACGACCACATCGGCGCCGCCGCCGGCGATCACCTGGCTCGGATTGACGTCGGGCCCGCCTGCCTTGATGGTGACGTCGAGGCCGACTTCGTCATAGAAGCCCTTCGCCTTGGCGACGTAATAGCCGGCGAACTGGGCCTGGGTGACCCATTTCAATTGCAGGGTCAATTGGTCGGCGGCATTGGCCGCGGAAGCGCCGATCAGCAACCCGGCCGCTGCGGCCATGATCCCTAACGGTTTCATCCCAAGGGGTTTTAGCATCGTCATTGTGCCTCTCCGTTTTCAGTTTCTTGTGCGATAGGAAGGATGCCAGAAGGTAAAGGCGCGCTCGAGCAGCGCGAGGATGCCGTAGAACGCGGATCCGGCAACAGCCGCGACGGCAATGGTGGCCCAGACCACGTCGAGGTTCATGCGCGCCGCCTCGACGCTTATGCGGAAGCCCATGCCCGCAGTCGGCGAGCCGAAGAACTCCGCGACGATGGCGCCGATCAGCGCCAAAGTGGAATTGATCTTCAGCGCGTTGAACAGGAAGGGCAGCGCCATCGGCAGGCGCAGCTTCAGCAGCGTCTGCCCGTAGCTGGCGCCATAGGAGCGCATCAGATCGAGCGACATGCGGTCCGCCGCATTGAGACCGGCGAGCGCGTTGATCAGCATTGGGAAGAAGATCATGAAGACGATGACGGCGGTTTTGGATTCCCAGCCGAAGCCGAACCACATCACCATGATCGGCGCGATGCCGACGATGGGTACGGCGCTGGCCAGATTGCCGAGCGGCAGCAAACCGCGCTGGAAGAACGGCAAGCGGTCGGCCAGCAGCGCGGTCACGAAGGCTATCAGATTGCCGAGGACATAGCCGGCAAGCACGGCCTTCAGGAAGGTCTGGCGGAAGTCGTCGGTGAGCGTTCCCGCCTCGCGGGAAATCGCCGCGACGATCGCCGTCGGGGTCGGCAGCAGCACCGAGGGGATCGCGAAACCCACCACCACCGCCTGCCAAAGAAAGACGAAGAGCAGGCCGAACAGCGCCGGCACCAGCACGTTACGCCAGCGGTCGCGAGGCATGGCGGCGAGATGCGCCATCACCACCCAGGCGAAAAAGGCGATGCCGATCAGCACCAGCCAGAAACCAGGGGCCATGAAGCCCATCTGCAGCTCGGTCGCCGGAAGCACCACCAATCCGGCGGCGGAGAGAAGCAGCGCGATCGGCCCGAGCGCCGCCCAGCTCCGTCCATTGCGCAGCCGCTTCAGCCAAACCTCGCCGACAATCAGGCCGGCCAGCCCCACGAGCACCAGAGCGGCGCCGCTCGGGAACTGGCTCCAGAAAGCCTTGTCGTCCTCGTAGAATCCGATCGGCAGGAACAGGCCGACGAACATGCAGAGCCCGCCGGCGGCGCCTGCCCAGGAGATATTCCGGAGCCGCGCCCTCACGAGCGGTTGCCCATGCGGCGGAGCGTCAGGCGCTCGATGCCGCCCATGGCATAGACCATGACGCCGCCCAGCAGTGCCGCCATGAAGAGCGCCGACCAGATCTGCACTGTCTGGCCGTAATAGGAGCCGCTGAGAAGCCTGGCACCGATCCCCGCCGAGGCGCCGGTCGGCAATTCGCCGACGATGGTGCCGACCAGGCTGATCGCCACCGCGACCTTGAGGCTGGCGAACAGGAACGGCAACGAGGCCGGGACACGCAGCTTCCAGAAGACCTGCCACTGCGAGGCGCTGTAGGTCCGCATCAGATCGAGCTGCAGCGGGTCCGGCGAGCGCAAACCCTTCACCATGCCGATGGTGACTGGGAAGAAGCAGAGATACATGGAGATGATCGCCTTCGGCACCAGCCCCACCATGCCGATGCTGCCGAGGATGACGATGATCATCGGCGCGATGGCGAGGATCGGCACGGTCTGCGAAGCGATGATCCAGGGCATCAGGCTGCGGTCGAGCGTCCTAACATGCACGATGCCCGCTGCCAGCAGCATGCCGAGGATGGAGCCGAAGGCAAAGCCGAGCAAAGTGGCCGAGGCGGTCACATAGGCATGGTAGACCAGCGAGCGCTTGCTGGAAGGACTGACATCGAATGTCGTCTTCCAGAATTCGGCGATGACCTGATGCGGCGCCGGCAGAACCGGATGATCCATCGCCCAGGTGCCGGCAACGACGTCGGAGAAAGCGGCGGGCTGGCCGGCGCCGGAAAGCCGGGCCTCGACCTGTGGCCAATTGAGCAGGATCGCCAGCAGATACCAGAGTATCAGAATCACCGCGACGACCGCGGCAACCGGAACGACCCGGCCGCGCGGCGAGAGCAGCGATCCGATCCAACCGTTCATCTACGATCATTCATCGTAAGAGTGACCCGCTTTCAGGCCCCGGCGGACGCGATGCGCCAGATCGATGGCCGCGGGAATCTCCCGCGTCTCCAGGCTGCGCTCCACCGGCAAAGTGCTGTCGATCACTTCGACGATGCGGCCGGGCCTGGCGCTCATCACCACGATACGGGTGGAGAGCAGCACCGCTTCGTCGATGGAATGGGTGACGAAGATCACCGTCTTGCCGGTCTTGCGCCAGATGCTGAGCAGTTCTTCGTTCATGCGGTCGCGGGTGATCTCGTCCAATGCGCCGAACGGCTCATCCATCAGCAGGATGTCGGGATCGAAGCTCAAGGCGCGGGCGATCGAGACGCGCTGCTGCATGCCGCCGGAAAGCTGCCAGGGATATTTCTTCTCGAAACCCGTGAGTCCGACGAGCTCGAGATAGTGCGCCGCCTTCGCCTCCCGTTCCGCCTTGGCGACGCCGTGGATCTCATGCGGCAGGGTGACGTTGGCCAGCACATTGCGCCAGGGATAGAGCGCCGGCGCCTGGAAGACATACCCATAAGCGCGCTTCAGCCGCGCCTCTTGCGGAGTCATGCCGTTGACCAGCGCGCTGCCGCCGGTCGGCTGCTCGAGATCGGCGACGATCCGCATCAAGGTGGTCTTGCCGCAACCCGAGGGACCGATCAGCGAGACGAATTCGCCGGACCGCACCTGGAGGTCGATATCGGCGAGGGCCTGGACAGGCGTATCCGCGGTCTGGAAGGTCAGACTGAGATTCCGGATGTCGATGACGACGTCGCCCGCCACTGCCTTCCCCACTCCGTAGGCCTTTGCGGACGCCTGCCCGCTTTCCAAAAGCGTGCCGCCGTCAGACGGCATTCGCGCGCTCTACTATGGCACGAAGCAGCACGTCGCAACCAGCGGCACAGTCGCCCTTGGTGGCGTTCTCGACTTCGTTGTGGCTGATGCCGTTCTCGCAGGGGATGAAGACCATGGCGGTCGGCGCCACCCGGTTGATGTAACAGGCGTCATGGCCGGCACCGCTGATGATCGGCATGGCGGAGAAGCCGAGTTCCTCGGCCCCCTGCTTCACCGCGGCCACGCAATCCGCATTGAACTTCACCGGCGGCGAGTACCAGATTTCCTTGAATTCCATCTCCAGTCCATTGGCCTCGCAGGCCGCCTCGGTGGCCGCCTTCACCTCCGCCGCCATCTTGGAGAGCACCTCATCCTCCGGGTGCCGCAGATCGACGGTGAGGAAGACGCTGCCTGGAATGGTGTTCCGGGAATTCGGCTTGTTGTTGAGCATACCCACGGTGGCGCAGGCATAGGGCTGGTTGCCGTGACCGACCTTGTTGACCGCCGTTACAATATGCGCGGCGCCCACCAGGGCATCCTTGCGCACCTTCATCGGCGTCGGGCCGGCATGGGCTTCCTGGCCGGTGAGAGTGATCTCGAACCAGCGCTGGCCCTGGGCACCCTGGACGATGCCAATGGTCTTTTTCTCCGCTTCCAGAATCGGGCCCTGCTCGATATGCGCCTCGAAATAGGCATGCACCGGACGCCCACCCACCGGCTCGTCACCGGCATAGCCGATGCGCTTCAGCTCCTCGCCCATGGTCTTACCGTCGGTATCGGCGCGGCCCAGGCCGTAATCGAGATCGAAGACACCGGCGAAGACGCCGGAGGCCACCATGGCGGGCGCGAAACGCGAACCCTCCTCATTGGTCCAGACCGAGACCTCGATGGGGCGCAGGGTCTCGTAGCCGAGGTCGTTCAGCGAGCGCACCACTTCCAATCCGGAGAGCACGCCATAGATGCCGTCGAACTTGCCGCCGGTCGGCTGGCTGTCGATGTGGCTGCCGGTGACGACCGGCGCCAAGCTGTCATCCTTGCCGGCGCGGCGGGCGAAGATGTTGCCCATCTTGTCGATCTTGATGGTGCATTTGGCGACCTTGCACCATTCGATGAAGAGATCGCGGGCTTCGCGGTCGATATCGGTCAGCGCCAGGCGGCATACCCCGCCTTTGGCGGTCGCACCGATTTTCGCCATCTCCATCAGGCTGTCCCACAGCCGGTCGGCGTTGACTTTGAGATTGGTCGCCAAATGCCTCTCCTGTGGCTTGATTTCTATTCCGCCGCCTTCTTGCGATGCGGGTTTCGCGGATCCAGCGTCCAGTTAGAATAGGGCAAGCCGGTATCGACGGAAACCATCTCGATGCAATCCGGCACCGGGCAGACATGGAAGCAGAGGTTGCAGCCGACGCACTCCTCGGCGATCACCTCGTAGTGCCGCTGGCCGTTGACCCGCTTCGCCGCGATCGACTGATGCGAGGTATCCTCGCAGGCGATGTGGCAGAGGCCGCATTTGATGCACTTGTCCTGGTCGATGACCGCGACCGTCTTGTAGTTGATGTTCAGATACTGCCAATCGGTGACATTGGGCACCGCCTTGCCGCGGAAATCGTCGATCGTCCGATAACCCTTGGAATCCATCCAATTGCTGAGACCGGTCACCATGTCATCGACGATGCGGAAGCCGTGATGCATGGCGGCGGTGCAGACCTGCACCGTGCCGGCCGAGAGAGCGATGAACTCCGCCGCGTCGCGCCAATTGCCGATGCCGCCGATGGCCGAGATCGGGATGCCATGCGTTTCGGGATCGCGGGCGATATCGGCGGTCATATGCATGGCGATGGGCTTCACCGCCGGGCCGCAATAGCCGCCATGGGTGCCCTTCCCATCCACCATGGGCATCGGCGCAAAATGATCGAG
>DASYDA010000065.1:0-2258 GCA_036499865.1 Dongiaceae bacterium
TCGGCCATGGCATGAAGGTGGGCGTCGTGCAGTTTATCAAGGGAAAATGGGATACCGGCGAGCGCACGGTGCTGGAGCGCTTCCCCGATCTCTGCGAGATCAAGGCTTTGGGCGAGGGCTTCACCTGGGAGACCCAGGACCGCGCCCGCGACATCGCGTTCGCCGAAAAGGCCTGGGCCGAGGTGAAGCGGATGATGGCCGATCCGACCATCGATTTCGTGCTGGCCGACGAGATCAACATCGCCTTGCGCTACGACTACATCGCGGTCGCCGATGTGGCCGCGGCTTTGCAGGCGAAGCGGCCCGATCTTCATATCTGCCTCACCGGGCGCAACGCCAAGGACGAGATCGTGGCGCTTGCCGATCTCGTCACCGAGATGGAGATGGTAAAGCACCCCTTCCGCGACGGCGTGAAGGCGCAAGCTGGGATCGAGTTCTAGTGATTAGAGAATCATTAGTCGCACCCCCACCCAACCTCCCCCGAAGCCGGGGGAGGGGAACGGCTCTATCGCGCTTCCTTACTTCCCCCTCCTCCCGGCTTCGGGGGAGGGTTGGGGCGGGGGTGCGACAGCCGTGAATCGCGCCGCGATCATGTTTCAGGGCACCGGGTCCGATGTCGGCAAGTCGCTGATTGTGGCTGGGCTTTGCCGCGCCTTCACGAAACGCGGGTTGAAGGTCAGGCCCTTCAAGCCGCAGAACATGTCGAACAATGCGGCAGTGACGGCGGATGGCGGCGAGATCGGTCGTGCCCAGGCCTTGCAGGCGCGGGCCTGCGGGGTTGCGCCCAGCCGGCACATGAACCCGATCCTCTTGAAGCCGCAGAGCGAAGTGGGTTCGCAGGTGATCGTGCAGGGCAAAATCTTCGGCAATGCCAAGGCGGCCGATTATCACCGGTTGAAACCGCAACTCCTGGAAAAGGTGCTGGAGAGCTATCGCATCCTCTCGGCGGAGGCCGACCTGGTGCTGGTGGAAGGGGCGGGTTCGCCCGCAGAGGTCAATCTGCGCGCCGGCGATATCGCCAATATGGGCTTCGCCCTGGCCGCCGATCTCCCGGTGGTGCTGATCGGCGACATCGATCGCGGCGGCGTCATCGCCAGCCTGGTCGGCACCAAGGCGCTGCTCGCGGTGGAAGAATCGGCGCGGGTGAAAGGCTTCTTGATCAACAAGTTCCGCGGCGACCGTTCGCTCTTCGACGACGGGTTGAAGATCGTCACCGAAAAGACCGGCTTCGAATCCCTCGGCGTCATTCCCTGGTTCGATGCCGCGCGCGATCTTCCGGCAGAAGACGGCGTGGCGCTGGACGGTGCGCATCACGGTTATGCGGCGCGGGCCGGTGCGGCGATCAAGATCGCCGTGGCGCATCTGCCGCGCATCTCCAATTTCGATGATTTCGATCCATTGCGCGCGGAGCCGTCGGTTTCGGTGGAATTCATTGCCCCCGGCAGGCCGTTGCCGGGCGATGCCGATTTGATCGTGCTGCCGGGATCGAAGGCGACCATCGCCGATCTCGAGGCCTTCCGCCTTGCCGGTTGGGATATCGACCTCAAAGCGCATCTGCGGCGCGGCGGCAGGGTCTTGGGCCTCTGCGGCGGCTATCAGATGCTCGGCCGGCGGGTCGACGATCCCGAGGGCATCGAAGGTGCGCAAGCGACATGCGAGGGGCTGGGTTTACTCGATGTCACCACGCGGCTGACCGCGGAGAAAACCCTGACCGAAGTGACGGGCAGGGATCGCGCCACCAGCGCGGCGGTCCGGGGCTACGAAATGCATGTCGGCGCGACTGAAGGCGCCGATTGCGCACGGCCGATGCTCAATCTCGTCGCGCATGCCGATGGCGCGGTTTCAGCCGATGGCAAGATTATGGGGTGTTATCTCCATGGCATCTTCGCTTCGGATGAATTCCGCCGTGCTTTCCTGGAATCCTTGAGGCCGGGCGGCGCTTCCGATCTCGCTTACGACTCCCGCGTGGAGGCGACCTTGGACGCGCTGGCGGATCATCTCGCGCGGCACGTTGCGGTCGACCGTATTTGGGAGATCGCTAATGCGCGATGAACGTCACGATGGCGACCAGGACCCCCAGCAGGATGCAGCCGCGCAGATAGAGCCGAAGCGCGTGGCGGATATCCGGCGCGTCGAGGGACTTGCGGCCGTTCTCGTTCATCCAGCCGTCGCCGGAAGGCTGGCCGCCATAGAAACGCGGCCCGTTGAGACAGAAGCCGAGCGCCCCCGCCATGGCGGCCTCCGGCCAGCCGGCGTTC